>JALZVZ010000086.1 GCA_023299945.1 Altererythrobacter sp.
CGGATTATTTTGTCCGGCCATTCAGCGGGCGCCTATAATGTGGTTATGACCGCGCTTGATCAGCAATGGCTGCAGGGCGAGGGCCTGTCGGGTGATGATATCATCGGTGTCGCCGGATTGGCTGGGCCATATGATTTCTTCCCGTTTGATAGCGATTCGACGATCAATTCCTTTGGCAATGCGGCCGATCCGGAGGCGACACAGCCGATCAATGCGGTGCGCGGTGATGCACCGCCTATGCTTTTCATTCACGGTGAAAAAGACACGACGGTTCGGCCACGCAATTCGCGTGTTCTGGCAGAGGCGATAACCGAAGCAGGCGGCGAGGCGCATGCAGAGTTTTTTGCGGAAATGGATCACGCGCGGCCATTAATGGTGCTCGCCAGTCCCTATCGGCGCGATGCGAAAGTGCTCAATCTGATTGCGCAATTTGCCCGTGAAACGGCCAATAGTGCCGCGCAGACGCGTGAAGAGGCACTATTGGCAAAAACTTCAGTTCCCGTTCAGAACGAATAAGGCTAAGCTTTGCTTATGCGGACAATGGTCTATTTTTTCACCGCCCTTGCGGCGCTGGTTCTAACGGTTCAGCCTGCCATGGCGCAATCGGTGCTGCGCGATGCAGAAACTGAAGCCTTGCTAAATGATATGGCGGCGCCTTTGGTTGAGGCATCAGGCCTTGCGCCCGGCAATGTTGATATTGTGCTTATCAATGACCCTTCGATCAATGCGTTCGTGGCGGGCGGGCAAGCGGTCTATATTCATTCTGGCCTAATCGATGCCGCTGACACAGCCAATGAAGTGCAAGGCGTTATCGCACATGAGCTGGGCCATATCACGGGCGGACATATTGTGCGTTTCAGCGAGGGTGCAGGGGCTGCGTCCAACATATCAATCTTGTCGATGATTTTGGGCGTTGGTGCAGCTTTGGCCGGTGCCGGTGATGCGGCCCTTGGCGTCCTGTTGGCGGGCCAGCGCGCAGCCTTGGGCAAATTCCTTGCGTTTAGCCGGGTGCAGGAGAGCGCCGCTGATGCAGCGGGTGCTGAGTTTCTTTCGACCGCCGGTATTTCAGGACGCGGCAGCCTGGCGTTCTTTGGCAAATTGCAAAGCCAAGCGCAGCGTTATGGTTACAACCAAGATGCCGACACCGAGTTTAACCGCACGCACCCTTTGTCCTCGCAGCGGATCTCTCGCCTGCGCGAGGCCTATATTGTCGATCCTGCATGGGAAAATCCCGATGATCCCGATTTAGAGCGCCGGTTCAAACGCGTGAAAGCCAAGCTTTACGGCTATTTGTCAGAGCCAAAGCGCACCTTGTACAAATTTCCTGTCACCGATGGCAGCGTACCGGCGCGCTATGCCCGCGCTTATGCTTTTCATAAGAACGCTTTGATCAGCGAGGCGATGGCAGAAACAGATGCCTTGATTGAGCTTGATCCTAATGACCCGTATTTCCTCGAATTGCGCGGCCAAGTTTTGCTGGAATCAGGCCGCCCCAGTGAAGCGCTTACGCCGCTGCGTCAGGCAACAGAGCTGTCCGGCAACAATCCATTGATCGCGTCCATCTTCGGCCATGCTCTGATCGCGACAGAGGATGCGTCCAATCACCCAGAGGCAGAGCGTGTTTTGCGCACAGCCGTTGGGCGTGACCGGCGCAATCCGTTTGCTTGGTATCAGCTGGGCGTGGTCTATGCCGCAAAAGGCGATATCCCGCGCGCAAGGCTGGCGAGCGCCGAGCAGCAGGTAATGACGCGGCGCTACACAGAGGCGCTGCGCAGTGCGCAATTTGCCGAGGCAGGCTTAGAAGAGGGCACGCCCGATTGGATCAGAGCGCAGGATATTACCATGCAAGCACGCGCAGAACTGGAACGCATCCGCGACCGTTAGTCCAGCGTCTCTCCAACCCGGTACTTGCCCAATCGCCGTTTGGCTGACAGGACAGCATTCATGAAAAATACAATTCTCAGCGCTGCCATTGCGTTGCTCTTCGGCTTTATCGGAGCAGGCATTTGGTCTTATTCCGGCCTCGCGGATGCGCGCACCAAAACCTATCTTTTGGACAATCCTGAAATTCTGCCAGAAATGGCAGAGGCCTTTCAGGCCAATGAGACGCGCGCACGGCTGGCGGATGTATCCGATGAAGTGATGGGCGCCTTTCCTGGCGCGATTATGGGCAACCCCAATGGTTCCAAAGTGCTGGTCGAATTTTCCGATTACAATTGCGGCTTTTGTCAAAAAAGCCAGGCTGATGTTGCCAAGCTGGTTGCGGATGATCCAGAGTTGAAAGTGGTTATGCGCGAACTGCCAATTTTTGACGGTAGCGAGCCTGCAGCGCGCATGGCTTTGGCCGCTGCAAAGCAAGGCAAATATGCGCAATTCCATGAAAAAATGTTCACTATGCTCCCGGCAAATGCCGACAGTGCCCGTGCCGCAGCAAAAGCATCCGGCCTTGATATGGCGCAGGCAGAGGCAGATGCAGCTTCGCCCGAGGTGGATTTGGAGCTGGTCCGCACGCGCAGTCTGGCGCAGCAATTGGGTTTTGCCGGTACGCCGAGTTGGGTAACAAAGAACAACGCCTTTGAAGGGGCAGTGGGCTTTGATGAGCTCAAAAAGGCTATTGCCAGCGCTGAAAGCTAATGAAGCGTATTGGGTTTGTGAATTTAGCCGGTTTTGGCGCACTAATGCTGGGTGCAGCAATGCCCGTGACTGCGTCTGCCGCGGCAAAGCCAGCGGGTCAAAGTGCTGAAATTCTCGCTGATTATCATGCTTTCCAAATGAAAGACCAAGTACTGCAGCAGGTCGGGCAGAAATTGGCGCGCGGCAATGCGCCTTATTGCGTCAATGCGCGGCTGACGATTGGGCTGACCCTAACCGATATGGCGGGATATTCGCGGCCCGATGAAGTGCGCACGGCCTTGGGGCTAAAGGGTGATTTTGCCGTTGCGACGGCGGGCGGGTTTGCCCGGGATAGCCAGGCAGATGCGTATCAGCTTGCCCCTGATCTTGAGATCACCGCAGTGGATGGCGCCAAAATCAATGATTGGCCCGCCGAAAAGCGGCTGGATTGGAAGCGGCTGAAACGCGTGCATGATTTTGTCGATGCCTCGCTCATCGGAAATGGCGAGGTCGCGCTAACCTTGGGTGGCGGGCAGGCTGTTACGCTGTACGGTGTGCCTGGATGCGCGACCCGGTTTGAGCTGAAAAGCGGCGGCAAAAAAGCGCTGGCCGATGGCGCGCGCGTGCAATTGGGCGCAGAATTTCCTGGCTTTGCCTATCCCGAGGATGAGTTCGCCGCTGTCGTTGCGCATGAACTGGCGCATAACGTTCTAGAGCACCGCAAATGGCTGGATGCAAAAGGGCGGGGTCGCCGCGCCATTCGTGCCACCGAGCGTGAGGCGGACCGCCTGATGCCGTGGCTGCTGGCCAATGCTGGCTATGATCCGCGCGCTGCTGTGCGCTTTATGGAGCGTTGGGGGCCGAAGCATTCCAAGGGCATTTTCCGCGCGCGCACCCATGATGGCTGGGATGAACGCGCAGAATTCGTTGCCGCTGAAGCGGAGATTGTCACCGCCTATTTGGCCGCCAGCGGAACGGCCGATTGGCCGCAGTTCTTTCGCCGCGACATCGCGCCGTTGGACGATGAAGGCTAAGCGTGGGCCCTAAGCACGGGCCACTAGGCTGCTACGATGACCTGCCAATTATTCAGCCAACGCCTTTGCGTAGGAAGAATTGATCGGCTTTGCCATAACGCGGCGCACCATCGGTTCAAAGAATTCGAGCGGCTTGCTATCATAGTTGGGGTCGAATGAGTTTTGATCATAGGCCTCGCAGAAATGCGCGCAGGCTTCGAAATATTTGTGCCCCCGGAAGTTCTCGCGCGCTTCGCGGTCCATCCCCACATAATGGAAATAATAATAACCTTGGAATGCGCCATGGTGCTCACAAATCCAATGCGCTTCCTCCGATACAAACGGCTTGATAATCGCCGCTGCCACTTCGGGATGATTATAGCTGCCCAGAGTGTCGCCAATATCATGCAGCAGAGCCATCACGACATATTGTTCATCGCGGCCATCGCGCTGAGCCCTGGTTGCGGTCTGCAAGGAATGCTCCAAACGGTCGACAGGAAAGCCGCCAAAGTCACCATCCAGAAGGCGTAAATGATCCAGAACGCGATCAGCGACGCCCTTGGCAAAGCTGCGATATTCACCGCCGATAATGTCCCAATCATCTTGGGTGCCATGCTCCATCGCGTCAAATTTTGCGCGTTCTGGAGTGCCCGAAGGTTTGTCACTCATATCGTTCATGCGGCTCTCTCCTGTGGTGTGCCTAAACCATTGCAGGCCTATTGCTGACCCTACTTGCGCCGAGCAGTGTAGCGCATAAGGGAAAAACCGGCAAAACAATTGGCGCAATCTGCCTGCTTTGGTCTAAAGTGCTAGCCTATGGCCGTTTTGCCGTTTCGTCCCACGCCGTTCTTTGCGAATAAGAACCGGGCGTTTTGGAACCTGCATTTGGCGGGCTGGAGCGGCTTGTTCCTGCTGCGCGCAACATCCGCTTTGGCCAATGGTCAGCCACTTGATCTGCTGCTGGTGATATTCGTGAACATTGTCACCGGCTTTTCGATCAGCCTGGTGCTGTCGGTGATTTATAGGCAGCTGATTGACCGTAAGCCGACGATTACATGGAGCATGACCATGCTGGCCCTAATGGTGGCAGTGGCGCTTCATGTGTCCATCGATGCATGGGTGCAGGGTCTGTATAATACCGGTGTGCGCGAGACGACCTTTGCTCAGCGTTTCATCGGTTTGAGTTTTCTCCCGCTCGCGCTGCTCGGCGGGTGGAGCGCGCTGTATTATGCGATCAATTACTTCCTTCAGGTGGAAGAACAGGCCGACCGGCTCGAGCGTTTGCAAGCGCAGGCCACTAGCGCGCATCTGGCGATGCTGCGTTATCAGCTCAATCCGCATTTCCTCTTCAATACGCTCAATTCAATTAGCACATTGGTGCTGCTGAAACAGACAGAGCCAGCCAATGCGATGCTAACGCGCCTGTCTGGATTTTTGCGCCATACGCTTGTGACAGAGCCGGGCAGCCAAGTGACTTTGGCGCAAGAGGTGGAGACATTGCAGCTCTATCTCGACATTGAACGCATGCGTTTCGAAGAGCGTTTGCGCACGCATTTTGCCATCGACGATGATGCAATGAAAGCGCAGCTTCCCTCCATGCTTTTGCAGCCCTTGGTCGAAAATGCGATCAAGTATGCGGTCAGTCCGCTAGAAGAAGGCGCGCGTATTACGGTTGAGGCGCGGGTGCATAATGGCCGCTTGCAAGTGGGGGTCGAGGACACTGGCCCAGGCGCTCCGCCAGAAAGCGCCGAGCTGATCGCGGGCACGCGGGCCGCCGATCCCACCTCGGCCACATCAACCGGCGTCGGTCTGGCCAATATCCGCAACCGTCTGGCGCAGGCCTATGGCGCAGCTCACCGCTTTGAGACCACATCTAACCCTTCTGGAGGGTTTAGTGTCTTTATCGAAATCCCATATGAAACCGCCGAACAAGAGGATGCAACACTCCTGCCAAACTCTGTAACGAATACCCAGCCTGCTGCTCCCACTGCACGGCCGCAAACCTCTTTTGAGCAACCCCCACTGCCATTGGAAAGTCCTTCATGACCATTCGCACATTACTCGTTGATGATGAGAAACTTGCCATTAAAGGGATGCAATTGCGCCTCGCGCCGTTCGAAGATGTCGAGATTATCGGCACGTGCCTCAATGGCCGCGAGGCGATCCGCAAGATTAAAACCGAAAAGCCCGATCTGGTTTTCCTCGACATTCAAATGCCGGGCTTTGACGGATTTAGCGTCGTCAAAGGCGTGATGGAAATTGAGCCTCCGCTATTTGTATTCGTGACCGCTTTTGAAGAACATGCCATCCGAGCGTTTGAGGCCAATGCGGTCAATTATCTGATGAAGCCGGTGGATGTGGACAAGCTGGCGGATACAGTTGAGCGCGTGCGCGAGCGGATTGCCGAACGCAAAAGCGCCGAGGAAGCCGATAAGCTCAAAGTTGTTTTGGAAGAGATTGCACCGGGCAAAGCGGAAGAACTTTCCGAAGATGATGGCGAATCCGCTGACCGGTTTGAAAAGCTGATCAATGTGAAAGATCGCGGGCAAATCTTCCGCGTCGAAGTCGATTCAATTGAGCATATTGAGGCGGCGGGCGATTATATGTGCATTTACACTGGCGATAATTCGCTGATCCTGCGCGAGACGATGAAGGATTTGGAGCGCCGCTTGAACCCCAAGCATTTTCAGCGCGTGCACCGCTCAACAATCGTCAATCTCAACCAAGTCCGGCAGGTTAAACCGCACACCAATGGCGAATGCTTCCTTGTGCTGGAATCCGGTGCTGAGGTGAAAGTATCGCGCAGTTATCGCGATGTGGTGGCACGCTTTATATAGGTTTCCTCAGTGCACTTGCGGGCGCCCATCTAAGCAGACTTGGGTCGGGCTTGCAGACCCGGCGGGTCTGTTTATTGAGAGCAAATGACTTTTTCTCTCATAGGCTTCGACCTCGATACATTCGTTCGTGACACTTTGGCAGAAGACCTGGGCGAGGGGCTGCCGGGTGGTGGCCGCGATGTTACATCCGAAAGCGTGATCCCAGCAGATGCGCGCTTTTCCGGCGTTATGGACAGCCGAGATCCGATTACGGTTGCAGGCCTGCCCATTGCCGAGGCGTTCTTTCGCGCGCTTGATCCCGAGATGGAAATCGCAATTCTGGTGGAGGAGGGCGCAAAAGCAGATGCAGGCACGGATTTGATGCGCCTTTCCGGCAATGCGCGGGCCATGCTGACAGCAGAGCGCAGCGCGCTGAATACGGTGCAGCATCTCTCCGGTATTGCGACGATGGCGCGGGAGTATGTCGATGCGATGGATAGCGAGACTTGCACGCTTCTCGATACGCGCAAGACGATCCCCGGCCTGCGTCATTTGGAGAAATACGCAACCCGTATGGGCGGCGCGCAAAACCACCGCATGGGATTGTGGGATGCAGCGATGATTAAAGACAATCATGTCGGCGTTGCAGGCAGTGTTGGCGAGGCAGTGCGGCGTGCGACAGCCGCGGGCGTTGAGCATATCATTTGTGAAGTCGACCGGCTCGATCAGATTGAGCCTGCGCTGGAAGCTGGCGCGCATCATTTGCTGCTTGATAATATGTCGCCGGATGTGTTGCGCGAAGCGGTCGGCATGGTGGCCAGAATCACAGGGGGCCGCGTGCCATGCGAGGCATCGGGCGGGATCAACTTGGATACGATCGCAGCCAAAGCAGCCAGCGGCGTGCAATATTGCTCTGTTGGGCGCCTGACACAAAGCGCGCCTGCGGCAGATATTGGTTTGGATTTTACGGCACTTTGAATACCCGCCCACCTCGTTCGATAGCCCTCTTTTCGTTCCTATTTTGGGCATCGGTAGTGGTCAGTTTAGTCGCAGAAATCTATTTTTGGGATCGCACTATGTTCGAGATTATGGGCGATGAAGTAGAAGAGCCCGAAATTGAGACTTGGATGCAATGGTCTGTGGCTGCCGCGTTTGCGGTCATTTATGCGATGCAAGTGCTTTTATGGTTCTTTATTGCTGAAAGGCGAGGCCGTATCGCCAAATGGGTTTATGTTCTTTTGGCCAGTCTTTTTGCCGCTAGTATGGCTCTAATTTTTGAGGAATACGCCGTGGATGAGCTTGTTCTATACGGGATAAGCAACTTGCTCTTCGTCGCCTCAGCATGCTTCCTCTTCACCCCAGA
>JALZVZ010000087.1 GCA_023299945.1 Altererythrobacter sp.
TCGCGAAGCCCATGGCTGAATGCCTTCTCCACTAATCTGGTGGTATAGCCCGCTATTTGGCTCCAAGAAGCGCTGATCTCCTAAGACACGGTTGAACCACACCTCACCCAATGGATCGATCTCAGCCGAGGCGATCATCGCTGTTAGCATATAGCCCAATTGATCATCCTGATTGCGCTGAACGAGCCCAACCAGCGTTCGGTCCAATGTCAATCCGCCAACAAGCAGCAATACAAAAATCCAGCCAGCCGCGATCAGCGCCATACGCCGCGCAAGCGAGCCTTGATTTAACGTTGGGGCTATCTCTGCCTGCCCAGAAGGCGCAACATTATCGTCACCGCCCTGTTCAGACGCCGCTTTGGGCTTCACCGCATTACGCGCAGCGCTATCTGTTTGAGCACCCTCAGGCATTGCACCGTCAGGCCCTAAATCATGATGCGCGTGGCGCGTCTTGGGGGTCGTCGAGACTGTAACCGAGGCCACGGATAGTTGTGATCACTTCTGCACCCAATTTCTTGCGGATGCGTGTGACGAAGACTTCGATCGTGTTGGAATCGCGATCAAAATCTTGGTCGTAAATATGTTCGATAAGCTCTGTGCGGCTAACGACCTTGCCCTTGTGATGCATCAGATAGGACAAGAGCTTGTACTCTTGCGCCGTCAGCTTCACCGGCTCGCCATCAAGCGTTACACGGCCAGAACGCGTATCGAGCCGCACCAATCCAGCTGTCAATTCAGACGAAGTGTTGCCAGATGCGCGGCGAATAAGCGCCCGCAAGCGCGCAATCAGTTCCTCTGTTTGGAACGGTTTGGCGAGATAATCATCCGCGCCTGCATCAAGACCTGCAACCTTATCAGACCAGCTGTCACGAGCCGTAAGCACCAACACAGGAAAATCGCGACCTTCTTTGCGCCACATGCCCAGAACCGTCAGACCGTCAATTTCAGGCAAGCCCAGATCAAGAATAACCGCGTCATAATCCTCAGTGCTCCCGAGAAAATGTCCGTCCTCACCATCGGTGGACAGATCAACTGCATAGCCCGTTTGTTCAAGCGTCGATTTTAGCTGCTGGCCCAGCGTCGGTTCGTCTTCGACAATTAGGATCCGCATGGTTTACATTCACTCCGTAGATACGCTTGGCCGGCGGCTTGCGCAGGCGGTGTTGCATGAGGGCCTGTGTTGGAACCTAGGCGGGGCGGCGTCAAGCAAGAGGAGGTCATTCGTCAACGCCATTTGTTGAGTGCCGCAAGGTTTGTGCACGATCAGCGCGAGCGTTTGATGATTTTACCGGTCGCAGCATCGACATCAATATAGGTTACGCGGCCACTTTTGATGAATTTCAATCGATAGGCGCGCGCTGCAGAATCATACGATGGGCCAAGATATTCGCTGCCCTTCATTTTCGGCAGTATGCGCCGCTCAATCTTGCGCAAGGACATCACATTGCCAGCGCGCATCTCTTGCCGCGCCTTGCCCTGATCGGTTTCAGCCTGCAAAGTCGAGCGCACCTGCGTCTGTGCATGAGCCGAAGACGGGCCAAAATTGGGGATTGCGAGCCCGGCCATGCCAAGGGCCATCGCGGTTCCGAAAGTGAGCGCTTTGGTAATCATGCTTTATTTCTTACCCTTGGACCGTTGAACATCAAGTGAATGCGTGACCTTATGCGCGTTCAACAACTTTAAGGCGTGTCTCAAGCTAGGCAGCACCAGCCGCGCCTTGTGTTACGCCCCTTGTTCTGGGGCCAAACACGCCCTAACGCCGCCGTCTTATGGCACAGCCTCCGATACTCTCTTGGGAAAACCTTGGCCTTCAGCAAGGCGGCCGCTGGCTGTTTGATGATATCTCCATGCATATTGGTCCGCGCGACCGGCTCGCACTGATCGGGCGCAATGGCGTTGGTAAAACCACTCTTCTGCGGCTGATTGACGACCGGATTGAGGCGGATCGCGGCATCCGTAAGGTTAAGGCCAATACACGGATCGTGTTTCTGGAGCAGGAGCCTGACTTTAGCGGCTATGACACGCTGATGGATTTTGCCCTTCGCCCTGGAACTGTCGGCGATGAGGCCCCGCCAGTGCATGAGGTCGAGGCCATCGCTGGCCAGCTTGGCATTGCGATGGACCGCGATGCAGCGACCGCAAGCGGCGGCGAGAAACGCCGCGCCGCGATTGCCCGCGCTTTGGCGCAGGAACCCGATTTGCTGCTCTTGGATGAGCCGACCAACCACCTCGATCTGTCTGCGATTGATTGGCTGGAGGATTGGCTCAAACGCTACAAAGGCGCCTTTGTTACCATCAGCCACGATCGAACCTTCCTCAAACGCCTAACCAATGCGACACTTTGGCTCGACCGCGGCGGGATGCGGCGCAAGGATGTCGGCTTTGGCGGCTATGAAGCGTGGGAAGAGCAAGTGTACGCCGAGGAAGCCCGCGCGGCACATAAGATGGATGCCAAGCTAAAGCTGGAGGCGCATTGGCTGGAGCGCGGGGTAACCGCTCGGCGTAAACGCAACCAAGGTCGCCTAGAAAAACTCTATCAAATGCGTGAGACGCGCGCAGCGATGATTTCTGGCGGCGGCACAGCCAAGCTCAAGCTGGAAAGCGATGCTGGCTTCAAATCCAAGTCTGTTATCGCAGCAGAGAATATCTCCAAAATCTACGATGGCCGCGCAGTGATCAAGGATTTCAGCCTTCGCATTCAACGCGGCGACCGCATTGGTATTGTCGGCGGCAATGGTGCGGGCAAGACGACGCTGCTTAAAATGCTGACCGGCGAACTTGAGCCCGATAGCGGCAAGGTCACGCGTTCAAATAAGCTCTCCGGGGTGATGATCGATCAGCAGCGCAGCCTGCTCGAAGGATCGCGCACGGTCCGCGATGTTCTGGCAGAAGGCGGTGATTGGATCGATGTGCGCGGGGATCGCAAGCATATCCAAGGCTATCTCAAGGAATTCCTGTTCGATCCCAAAATTGTCGACACCAGTGTTGGCACAATGTCGGGCGGTGAACGTTCCCGCCTTCTGCTTGCTCGCGAATTTGCGCGCGTATCCAACCTTTTGGTGCTCGATGAGCCGACCAATGACCTCGATTTGGAAACGCTCGATCTGCTGCAAGAAGTGATCGCAGATTATGATGGCACCGTGCTGATCGTTAGCCACGACCGCGACTTTCTCGACCGGACCGTGACGGTCACATTGGGCCTTGATGGCACGGGCAATGTTGATGTGGTTGCAGGCGGTTATGCCGATTGGGAAGCCAAACGCCGTACGCTGACAAAGCGGCCCAAGGGCGGTGCTAAAACCGAAGGTAAATCTAAGCCTGCCGCATCCAAGACAGCATCCAATCAGCCCGCCAAACTGTCTTACAAAGACCAGCGCGATTATGAGCTTCTGCCTGTGCGCATTGAGGAACTTGAAGGCGCGATTACCAAGGGTGAGGCGATCCTTGCCGATCCTGATCTTTACACCGCCGATCCGCAGAAATTCGCCAATATTTCTCAAGGGTTAGAAAACGCTCGAACTGAAAAAGACGCAGCAGAAGAGCGTTGGTTAGAGCTGGCAGAGCAAGTCGAAGGTTGACCCAAGCGAGCACAGATACACAGGCGCTGCATAAAGAAATCCGGGCCTGCGAAATTTGCGCTGAACATTTGGAACTTGGCCCTCGCCCTATCCTCCAATTTAGTGCCAAAAGCCGTATATGCATCATCGGCCAAGCCCCGGGTACCAAGGTCCATGCCAGCGGTATTGCATGGGACGATGATAGCGGTGACCGCCTTCGCGATTGGTTGGGCATCGACAAAACTGCATTTTACGACGCGGATCGGATCGCGCTTGTACCCATGGGTTTTTGCTATCCCGGGAAAGCATCTGGCGGAGACAAACCTCCGCGTAAAGAATGCGCGCCAGCATGGCATGACCGCGTATTGTCCTGCTTGCCAGATAACCGCATAACTTTGCTCGTCGGCTCCTATGCTCAGGCCGCATATTTGCCAGATACCAAGCGTCTATCCCTCACCGAACGCGTGCGCCGCCATGCAGATTTTGGCCCTGTCATTCCCCTGCCTCACCCTGCGTGGCGCGTGCGGATGTGGATGGCGAAACAGCCTTGGTTCGAGGCAGAGGTTTTGCCAAGCTTACGCTCAGCGGTTGCCAAGGCGCTCTCTGACTAATCTCTCACGACTTTAAACTCGTCCCATTGTCGACACATTTTGAGAAGATACTCTTTTGCAAAGAGCCCAAGAGGAGAGAGTCCATGACAATCGAGCAAATTGCCCTAGATTTTTGCACCGCCGTCCAAGCAGACAATGAGGCAGGCTACCAAGCCATGTGGTCAGACGACATTGTCAGCATGGAGCCCGGTGACGGCCCAATGGCGCAGATTCAGGGCCGCGATCAATTGCTCGAAAAGCACAAATGGTGGAACGAAAACGCCGAAATGCACGACTTCTCAATGGAGGGGCCGTTTGTTGTTGGCGAGCAATTTGCGGTCAATTACTCCATGGATGTCACAATGATGGGCGAGCGCAGCCAATCATCAGAGACTGCCATTTATACGGTAAAAGACGGCAGGATTACAGAGGAGCGTTTTTTCTATGGATCGTAATTGCTTAGTTGATCCGGTAAAAATCGGCGACCCGCTCTAGCGCTAATTTCAGCACCAATTTGCCGCTGCGTGCGGGCCAGTTGAGCGCGCGTTCTGCTGCTGGCAATGACTCGCCAGCGCAAACGACGCGCCACAGAACCTCGTCGAGCCCCTTGCCCGCCGATGCCACTGCTGCATCGAACCGCTGTTTTGCGGCCATATGCCGCTCTGAATGGGACATAGAGCCCTCGCCGGTTGATTTGGCGCGCACGGGATCCCAGCGCATTGTCACGCTTGGCCCCATTTGCGCACGTTCATAATCGGACCTAAGCCGCTCGCCTGCATCGAACAATCGCGTTTCCAAATGTCCGCGCGAATGCAGCCAGCTTATCGGCGATTCGGCGAGGTTAACTGTGGCAGTGCGGCGCGTGCCCTTTGCGCCATCGCATTCGCTGCCCTGAACTGGGCCTTCTTGTGTCAATTTCCGCTCTACCAATTTGCGCTGCATAGCTCGTCCTTTTTTGAATGAGGCGAGGCGGAGGTCCGACTCGCTATTGCTTATTGCGAAACCTGCCCTTGCAATTCCGTGGTTATTGTAGGAAAGTAAAATCACCGTTTTGGTTATTATTCATCCCGGAGACCTCAGTCATGATCAATCGCATTCGCGATATTCGCAAAGCCAAGGGCATGACGCTGGCTGAGCTTGCGCAAAACTGTACCCCGCCCACGACCGCTCAAACAATCGGACGATTGGAAACGGGCATGCGCAATCTCTCACTCAAATGGATGGAGAAGATCGCTGCTGCGCTGGAAGTTGATCCTGAAGCGCTAGTGCGTTCAGAAAACACATCGCAGCCCATGATTGTCGCCAGCCTGCAAAATGCGGGCGCCGAAGCTCTCAATTCCCCGCGCGAAGCGGTCTTGCCATCCGATTTGGCCGGCAGCGACAATGGCGGCCCGCTAATGGTTCTCAGCATAGAAGAGAGCGTGGGAGAGTTTCGTCCCGGTGACATGCTCTGGCTTCAACAAATTGCGCCAAAAGACGCAGCAAGCGCGATCAACTGTGATTGCCTCATCCCGAAACCCGGCGGCCGCTTTGCCTTTGGTCGCTTGATTGACCGCAAAGGCACTCTTGTTGGGATTTTACCGCCTGGATCGGGACAAAAGCAGCAGGTTGTCGACAATCCGCCTTGGATTGCAACGGCGCAAATGCTGGTGCGCCCGCTATGAACGGCGACATCCAAAAGCATGTTTTGGCGATTGCCACGCTCTATCCCAATGACAGCAATCCGCGCTTCGGGACATTTGTAGCGCGCTCATTAGAGGCGCTCGCCAAACGCGGTGATTGGAAAGTCACCGTTATCAACCCCATTGGCCTGCCGCCGATTACCGTTGGCCGCTACCGCGCGCTCGCACAATTGCCAGCCGTAGCGGTAGAGAACGGCATAACCGTCCACCGCCCACGCTTTACCCTTGTGCCCAAGATCGGTGCGCGGATGAACCCTGCCTCCATTTCCCGCTCTGCCCTGCCCCTGATCCGCCAAATTCACAGCACCGATCCAATCGATATCATCGATGCTGAATTTTTTTACCCTGACGGGCCAGCCGCAGCCACTATTGGCGAAAAGCTCGGCATTCCTGTGTCAATCAAAGCGCGCGGTTCAGACATCAGCCTTTGGAGCACAAAGGATTATGGCAAAGCGCAAATCCTAGAGGCGGCTGAAAAATCCGTTGGCATGCTTGCTGTATCGGCAAACCTTGCAAGCGATATGGCCGGACTGGGAATGGACCGCAATAAAATCACCGTGCATTACACCGGCCTAGACCGCGACCGCTTCCGCCCATTGGGCAATGTTAGCCTGCGGCCTACGCTTGCCAAGCAATTGGGTTTTGAACTGCCCGGCGACGCCCCATTATTCGTGACAGTTGGCGCATTGATTGAGCGCAAGGGTCAAGAGCTCGTCTTACGCGCTATGGCCAATATCCCCCGCTCGCGCTTGATTGTCGTTGGCAAGGGCGAGGATGAGGCAAAATTGCGCGCATTGACACGCGAACTTAACCTGACAGACCGCGTCCATTTTGCCGGATCGCTCGACCATGATGTGATGCCTGTGATCCTGTCAGCGGCTGATATTATGGTTCTGCCCACCGCCAGCGAAGGCCTCGCCAATGCGTGGGTGGAGGCGCTTGCTTGCGGCACGCCATGCATCACTTGCAATGTCGGCGGCGCGCAAGAGCTGTTCAATATGCCAGAGGCGGGGAGGCTCGTGCCGCGCGATGTGAC
>JALZVZ010000088.1 GCA_023299945.1 Altererythrobacter sp.
CCGCCATTCCCAAGTTGGTAAACCCGGCATCAGGCTGGGTGTATAATGCCAATAACACGCCCTATTCCGCCGCCGGACCTGGCAGTGATTTGAACCCTGATGACTTCGCGCCAGAGCTGGGTGTGGAGCTAAAAATGACCAATCGTTCGCGCCGTTCCGCCAAATTACTGGCCGCCGCAGACGTACTGGATCGCGCTGCATTGGAGCGGATCAAATATGACACGGCATATGAGCGCGAAGGCTATGTCAAAGAGTTGTGGGATGCGTTGAAGGCGCTGGACGTGGGCGATGATCAGGATTTGGGCGAGGCCCGCGATCTGCTGCTCACATGGGATTTCACCGCCGACAATAAAGGCCGCGCCGATGCGCTCGCCTTGCTGATGATCCGCGATTTCATGTCAGCGGAATACAACAATAAGGGCGAGAAGCCTGACGTTGAACGGGAACTGCGCAAACATATGGCGCATTTGAACAGGCATTTTGACCGGATCGATCCGCTGATGTCCAGCCTACTCCGCCTGCGCCAAGGCACCAGCACAAAATACGCAATCGACCTGCCGCTGGATGGAGGTTCCGATACTTTGCGTGCTTCAACCACTTGGCGGTATGAGGATGATGGGCGTATCTCCATCGTCCACGGCGACAGCTACATCCAATTTGTCGAATGGGAACCGGGCAAACGCGTGCGTTCTGAAAGCATCTCGCCCTTTGGCACAGCGGTTACCCGGCCCAACAGTCCGCATTACACCGACCAGTCGCAATTATTCGTAGATCACAAGCTCAAGCCCGCCTATTTCTGGCGCGATGATGTGCTGAAAGCGGCTAAGCGCCGATATGTAGTTGAGTCTTACTGACACCAGTGTAAACGAGATCACCATTAAATTTCCGGCGGACCGAAGGGGCAAATCCCAAGGGTCCAAATTTTGAATGTAACTAGGAGAAAACGAATGTCTGTAGGCGGATCATATGACTGCGTAACCAAAAGCCCCATGGGCGACCAAAAAGGCACCTTCACAGTTGAAGACGCTGGCGATGGCACTTTTACCGGCTCTATGGTTGGCGGCACTGGCTCGATGGATGTCGAAGAAGGCAAAGTCGACGGAAACACGCTGACATGGAAAATGAACATGACCGTTCCCATGCCAATGACACTCGATTGCGAAGCGACCATTGATGGCGACGCGCTGACAGGCAATGTCAACGCAGGCGCATTTGGCGCAATGCCATTGACTGGCACGAAAGCTGGCTAAGCCAGTCCTCTCGTTTTGAGGCTAACAAAAAGGCCCCGCAGCAGTGATGCTACGGGGCCTTTTTCGTAAGCTATGAAGTTTACCCCAATGGCTTATTTCTTTTTGGCCGATGCCTTCTTGGCAGGCTTTGCAGCAGCCGGTGCCGCCTTCATCGCATATTTCTTCGCATGGCCAGCATCATCACCCTTGGCCAGAAGCTTAGCCTGCTTGACCCATTCATCGCGGTCAATCCGGCCCTTGATCTTGAGATAGCCATCAACCTCAACCACGTCAGCCTTCTTCCAGGTTGAAATTTGATCAAACCGCTTCACGCCCAGTGATTGGCACAAGTCGTTGAGCTTTGGCCCAATGCCTTTGATCCGCGTGAGATCATCGGCCTTGCCCACTGCCTTGGCGATTTTCGGCTTACCTTTGACGTTTTGAACATCACCGGTTTTTGCCGCAGGCTTGGCCTTCGGTGCTGCTTTTGGCTTGGCCGCTGCTTTCGCTTTGGGTTCAGCCTTAGGTTTAGCAGCCGCTTTGGCTTTAGGCTTCGCTTTCGGCTTGGGTGTGACCACCTCTTTCACAGAGCTGGTCGCAGAGCTTGCAGCACTGGCAGTCGCACCAGCAGCGCTGCTCGCAGCACTTGTTACCGTTGTCGTTGTGCTGACCGCTGCATCTTTCGCAGTGGCGGCTGTATCAACAGCTGCATCCTTTGCTGCAGAAGCCGCCGATGCCGCGCCTGCACCAAGCGCTGTCACGCCGCCAACGGCTGCACCGGCAACACCTTTGCCAAGGTTTGTTCCTGCATCAACCGCGCCGCTGGCAACATTGCCAACACCGCTTGCTGCGCCAGAGGCCATGTTGCCCGCGTTATCCGCTGCGCCAGACACCATCTCGCCCAAACGGCCCCAAATCCACCAAGCGGTGGCAATTCCAATAACCAGCGCCAAAATAAAGCGGACCGGGTTTTCTGTAATCAATTGTAGCATATTCTCGCTCCCCTATCCGATCAATTGCGGCCCCAGATCAGCCAGCCGAGGCCGACACCGATCACGTAAACACAAATAATGAGAAGCCAGCTTTCAAAGAGTAATGAAGGCATCTTATTTCTCCCCTTCTAAGCCAGCGCCAACGGCGCCATTGCTCAGTGTAAATTCAATCCGGCGGTTCACTTCATTTGCGCCTGCGCCCTCAACCTTAGGCTGGCTTGAACCAAAACCCGTCGCTGTGATCCGCGCCGCATCAACGCCTTTTTCTGCCAGAGCCGCCGCAACCGCATCAGCGCGTGCTTGGCTCAAGCGGTCATTGACCTCTGCACTACCAGTGGCATCTGTGTGACCGCCGACCGCGACGCTCATGCCTTCACAAGCGGAGATTTTCTCAGCCAACTTGCCAACGAGGGCGAGCGAGCCTTCGCCCATATAGGCGCTGCCCGATCTAAAGTTGATGGCCTGGCCCTCCATGATCCCATCGATCCCTGATTGGCATTCTACCACGGCCGGGTCGAGCGGAGCTGCGGCCTGATCGCCGTCAGCGCCTTCTCCAGAACCCACACCAGCAGGCGCGTCAGCTTCGCCTTCCCA
Organism: Altererythrobacter sp.; assembly: GCA_023299945.1. Lineage (GTDB taxonomy): Bacteria > Pseudomonadota > Alphaproteobacteria > Sphingomonadales > Sphingomonadaceae > Erythrobacter. Next base: position 2,816 of record JALZVZ010000088.1, read on the forward strand.
AGTGATATGCGGAATGCCTTTAGCCGCCATCGCCGCTTCAATCTCAGCGCGTTTGGCCGGATCACTCACGCCACTCAGCGTCGCTCCGCGTGTCAGCGGATCGCGCGCCCATTCCATGGATACGCCGTCAAAGCCGCCGTCTGACAAAACAGCTTTGCCCTCTGCCTCTAGGCCATTGATATAGTCGTCACCGGTGAAGTGATGCGTGCCCCAAGCGAGCAAGGACGCCACTGCGCCGCCGACCAGAAATTTTCCGAATCCCGTCATGTTTTTCCCCTCAATTTCGCGTTGCGGAAATCGCACTCAAAGGGCAAAACGTAAAGCTTATTCTTATGCTTATCCCAATCCGAGACTGTTTGAGCTTGGCAATGCGCCCAAGCGATGCACAGTGAAGGCCAATGGCCTAAAGTTCAGCTGCAATCTCAAACTTCATAAGCAAGGTTCTCTGACTTCCAGAAAAATTGTCGTCCGAGACAAGATAGATAAACCTGGCCTCCCCTTCATCGCGAACCGCTAAGCCTTCGAAATTGTCCACCGCAAGAGGAGGGGCGATCGTCGCAATTTCGCGGCGTTTGCCGCCAGGATCAATCGCAATTATCGCAGCCGTATTTCCGCTAGCAGGAGAGTAGCTGCGGAACAAAATATACAAAGTCCCATCATTAGCAAAATCAGCATCAGTGGGCACAGACCCTTTCTCAATCAGAGCCTTAGGCGGGCTCACGGCGAAAGTTTCAGGCGCGGAACCTGCGTCAATTCGCACGCAATTGGGCTTGTTCGGCGCAGCTTGGCGTTCAGCGCAACCAATCCAAATTTCACCGAGAGACGCCATCGCCTCGATACCATTATTGTCACCCAGTGGGCCCAATAATTCCGTGGGGTCGAACGACACTGGAACCGCATCGATCAGGTTTGGGTTGTATTTCCAAATACGGTGGTCGCGTTCAAAGCCAACCAGCCAACCGCCATCATTGCTGCGCGTAAGACTTTCGGAATCGCTCTGCGTTTTACCGCTCAATGGTTTAGCATGGGTGTCCAGCAACGGCCCAACCATAGTTTTGCTCATGCCGATGAGCCGCCCATCCGGCTCTGTTGGTATGAAGGTGACGACACGCCCATCATCCGTCAACGAGACAAAAGTCCCATCATTCCAGCGCAGAGCGGACAGCCCGCCAATATTGAGCCGACCAGCGGGTATATCTATGCCGCCTCGATAAATTAGATCGCCAATGCGTTCGCGGGTAGGATCATCGGGGTTCAAGACAACAAGCCGCAGCTCAGAATCATCAACCGCAAATGGCTTATGCATCTGCACATAAGCACCAATCACCAATAAGATCAGCGCAAGTCCGGCCCAAAGCCAACGCATAGAGCGTAAGGCCTTCACATTACCCCAGCTTGTCTTTGAGCAATTGGTTCACGACACCGGGATTTGCTTTGCCTTGCATCGCTTTCATGGTTTGACCAACGAAGAAGCCGAACAATTTGTCCTTGCCGCCTTTATATTGCTCAACCTTATCAGCATTATTCGCGAGGATTTCGTCAATCGCCGTTTCAATCGCGCCTGTATCAGACACTTGCTTCAGCCCTTCAGCCTCGGCAATTTCAGCCGGTGCACGGCCCGTTTTGAGCACAATTTCGTAGATTTCCTTGGCTTGCGATCCGCTAATCTCGCCCGCATCTTGCATTTGCAAGATCGCTGCCTGCGCCTCTGCGGTCGCATATTCGAGATTGCCTTGGCCGCCGCCCTCTTCGCTAAACACCGCTTTAACAACGCCCGGTGCAATCGACATGGACCAATTGGACACCATGGTCGCAACTGTCGCCTCTGGCTTGCCGAGCGCTTTGGCTACCGTTCCCAGCAATGTCTCAAACCGCGCAAAATTTTCAACCTCTGCGGTTAAAGTCGCCGCATTATATTCCGACAGCCCAAGCTCCTCGACATAGCGTTTGCGCTTGGCGTCAGGCAATTCGGGCAGGCTCGCACGGCACGCCTCTAGGAAATCATCCTCCAGATTGATGGGGAGCAAATCAGGGTCGGGGAAATAGCGATAATCATGCGCGTCTTCTTTGCTGCGCATGGTCCGCGTGGTTCCCGTTGCCACATCAAACAGCCGGGTCTCCTGCACGACTTTGCCACCGCTTTCGATCAGATCGACCTGACGCGCCGCTTCATATTCAATCACTTGCATCACAAAACGCACAGAATTGACGTTCTTTGTCTCTGTCCGCGTACCCAGCTCATCACCCGGCTTGCGCACAGATACGTTGACGTCAGCGCGCATGGAACCTTCTTCCATGTTCCCGTCACAGCTTTCAACATATCGCAGGATGCTGCGTAATTTGCGTACGTAAGCACCAGCCTCAGCAGGTGAGCGCATATCGGGATCCGACACAATCTCCATCAGCGCCACACCGCAGCGATTGAGGTCGACATAAGACATGGTGGGGTGCTGATCATGCATCAGCTTGCCCGCATCTTGCTCGACGTGAATGCGCTCAATCCCGAGAACTTTATCCTCAGGGATACCGGCCTTCTCATCCTTATCGATAACCAGCTGACCCTTGCCCACAATCGGGTGATAGAGCTGGCTGATCTGATAGCCCTGCGGCAAATCGGCATAGAAGTAATTCTTGCGATCAAAGCGGCTGTATTTGTTGATCTGCGCATCGATTGCCATG
>JALZVZ010000089.1 GCA_023299945.1 Altererythrobacter sp.
GAATGAAATTCTCGCTAAGTTTGGGCGCGCTCATGTCAACTTACTCCTTAGCGATCATGCAAAAGGCGTTAAGTTTATTGCCATCAGGATCGCGGAAATACCCGGCGTAAAACCCATCCTCGCCGCGCGGGCCGGGGGCCCCTTCATCGCTGGCGCCATTGGCCATCGCAATGTCATAGAGCGTATGGACTTGAGCCTTATCCTTGGCCGCAATCGCAACCATCGTGCCATTGCCGACGCTAGCAGGTTGGCCATTAAAAGCTTTGGTCACAGCGACCCCAGAAGCGTCACTTTCCCATGCACCCCAAGCGATAAATTCGCCCTCTTCCATCATGCGGCCAACGCCCATTTCTGCGGCAATTGCGTCGTAGAACGCAGCTGCGCGCGGCAGATCATTGGTGCCTAAAGTTACATATCCAATCATTGTTCGTCTCCCTCATTTGCGAATCGATGGATGAGAACATTATAGGAACATATAATTTCGAGCAAGCGCCTCTAAAGTGGTTTGCACTCCCGCTTCACCCACTCAAGCACGGGACCATCGAGCTGCGGGGCAAGCAGAGCCTCCACATCTGCGTGATAATCATTCCACCATGCAATTTCCTGCGGTGAGAGTAGAGATTTATCGACCAGCTTGCGGTCAATCGGCACGAAGGTCAGCGTTTCAAAACCGAAATACGCCCCTTCTGCGCCCGCAATTGCGCGCGGCTCAACCAGAACAAGGTTTTCAATGCGAATGCCAAAGCCGGCATCCTTGCCTTTGGCGCCAGCCTCGCCCGTTTTGTAATAGCCCGGCTCGTTCGACAAGATCATGCCTGCCATCAATTCTTGGTCGGTACCAGCCTGCCCGCCTGCCGATTTGGCGATGCGCTGCGGCCCTTCGTGGACGGATAGGAAACTGCCGACGCCGTGACCTGTGCCATGCGCGTAATCCACGCCGGCGCTCCATAGGTGCTGGCGCGCAAATGTGTCGAGTTGGCAGCCTGCTGTGCCTGATGGGAAGACGGCCAGCGCGAGCGCGATGTGCCCCTTTAAAACGCGGGTATAACGGTCGCGCATTTCTTCGCTTGGCTTGGCGCTGCCATCCGGCGTGCCAATCCAGACGGTGCGGGTGATATCGGTGGTTCCAGCGGGATATTGCCCGCCTGAATCGACCAGATAGATGGAGGCTGGCGGGATAGGAATATTGCTGTCCTCATCCACGCTATAATGCGGCAAAGCGGCATGATGCGATGCGCCGGAAATCGTGCGGAAGGACAAATCGCGCAAATCGCTGTTTGCTTCGCGGAAAGACCGCAATTTCGCCGCTGCGGATAATTCGTCCACCTCGCCAGAAGGCGCGGTTTCCTCCAGCCAATGCAGGAAGCGGGCAACCGCCGCCCCGTCGCGCGCTTGCGCATCGCGGTGGCCCTGTTGCTCGGTCGCATTCTTCACCGCTTTGGGCAAGATACACGGATCGCGCTCAAAGCTGACCGTCGCGCCGCCTGCTTCCAAAGCACCCGCAATAGCGTCCACGCCGAAGCCGGGGTCCATGCTGACGGATTTGCCCGAATATTCGCTCAATGCGCTTTCAAAATCGGCACGGTCGCGGATCGTCACGGCATTGCCCAAATGCTGGGTGAGTCCGGCGGTGACTTTCTCCGGCGCAATGAACAGCTCAGCTGTGCTGTCTGCATGGGCAATCACATAGGAAAGCGCGACGGGCGTATTGTCGACATCGCACCCGCGAATGTTCAACAGCCATGCGACAGAATCGAGCGCAGATATAATCGCAGCATCATGGCCCGATGCCTTCAAACCATCGGCGATCTCAGCGCGTTTTTCAGCCGAGCTTTTGCCCGCCAATGCATCAATATGCGGCAGGGCTTTTGCAGCGGAGGCCTCAGGCTGATCCTGCCAAACCGCGTCAATCGGATTGCCTAGTGTCGGCACCAATTCTGCACCCATTTTCGTCAAAGCGCTTTGCACGCCGCGTACCCAGCCGCGCGAATGGAGCCAAGGATCGTACCCGATACGCGCGCCCGCTGTGACGTTTGCGCCCAGCCATCCACCAATCGTATCGGCAGGAATAGAGCAATATTCGAACAGGTTTTCTTCCACTTGTTCACGCACTTGCACTGTATAGCGCCCATCGACAAAGATCGCGGCTTTATCGGTCAGTACAGCCGCACTGCCCGCCGATCCGCGAAAGCCGGTTAGCCACGCCAGACGCTGGGCATAGGCACCGACATATTCGCTCATATGCTCATCCGCGATAGGGATTAAAAACCCGTCCAATTCGCGGCGTTTCAATTCTTGGCGAAGGGCTGTTAGCCGCGCTTCGTTTGTTTGCATCAGCATTTCATCGATTCCTCATCTTGTCGCGCCTTGCCACGGGGCTCAAACCATCTCTATGAGTCGTCAATATAGTCTAGGCGGGCCGCGCTTTCCAGCGGCGCGTCGTGCAATAAGGATGCAAGCAATATGACCCTTCGTAAACCTTCCACCATTGCGCTTGCACTTTGCCTTGCTGCTGTGCCCATCATGCCTGCCGCCGCGCAAGATAATAAGGATACCCAATTGACCGAAAAAGCCCCAGCCGCCCCTCCTGTCGCGGAAAAGCGCGAGCATACATACACCCATCACGGGATCACCATTTCTGACCCCTATCATTGGCTCAAAGACCAATCTTATCCGGTGATCGATGATGAGGATGTGCTGGATTATGTGAAGGCAGAGAACGCGTGGTTTGAGCATAAGATGGAGGGGCAAAAGGCCCTGACTGATGAGCTTTTCGAAGAGATGAAGGCCCGCATTAAAGAAGATGACAGCAGCGTTCCGCAAAAGGATGGCGATTACATCTACTGGTCCGCATTTGAAGACGGCGCGCAATATCGCAAGCATTACCGCAAGCCGGCCGCTGGCGGTGACGATCAATTGATGCTCGATGAAAATGCGCTTGCCGAAGGCCTCGATTATTTCCGCCTTGGCGCAATGTCGGTCAGCAAATCGGGCCGTTACCTCGCCTATTCCACCGACACCAATGGTGCAGAGCGTTACACCGCGCGGATCAAGGATTTGCAGACGGGTGAATTGCTGCCGGATGAAATCCCCGAGACCCGCACGGGCCTGACTTGGGTCGCGAATGATACGCAAATTGTTTACGGCAAATCGACCAAGGAATGGCGCACATTGGCTGCGCGGCTTTATACCATTGGCACGTCTGCCGATCAGGATGTGATCCTGTATGAGGAAAGCGATGAGAGCTTTTCCGTGGGCAGCGGATTGAGCGCTCAAGAAGACTGGCTGATCATTGCCACAGGCGATAATGAAACATCTGAGGTTCGCCTTGTCCCTGCGGATAATCCGACAGCCGAGCCTATTTTGGTCAAAGCGCGTCAAAAAGGCGTCGAATATAGCGTCGATGTTCGGACCGATGCGACGGATTCTGCTGTAATCTACATCTGGACCAATGATGATCACATCAATTTCCGTCTTGCCTCAGCCTCGATTAAAAGGCCGAGTGAATGGAGCACCGTAATTGCGGGCTCGGATGATTTTTACCTCACCGGATTTGATCTGTTCAAGGATTTCATGGTCACCGAAGGGCGTTTGAACGGCCTCGATCAGATCCAATTGCGGCAGTATGATGCGCCAGGCAAAATCACGCCAATCGCTTTCCCCGAGGCCAGCTATGATGCGGGTCTAGGCGGCAATCCGGAATATGATGTCGACACTTTGCGGCTGGGTTATGAGAGCATGGTCACGCCGGACACTGTTTTCGATTACGACGTAAAAACCGCGCAATTGACGACGCTGAAAACGCAGGAAATCCCATCAGGCTATGATGCATCGCTTTACACATCAGAGCGGATCAGCATCCAAGCGCGCGATGGCACGATGGTTCCGGTTAGCATCGTGCGGCGCAAAGACCGTCCCGCTGGCGGACCGCTGCATCTCTATGCCTATGGCGCTTATGGTTATGCTGTGCCTCCGGGCTTTTCAACGACCCGCCTCAGCCTAGTGGATCGCGGCTTTGCCTATGCCATTGCGCATATCAGGGGCGGTGATGATTTGGGCCGGCGCTGGTATCTGCAAGGCAAATTGAACGAGCGCACCAACACCTTCAATGATTTCGTTGATGTAGGCCGCGGCCTGATCGATAAGGGCTACACCGCAGAGGGTAAAATCACCGCCAGCGGCGGCTCTGCAGGCGGCGAATTGATGGGCGCTGTCGTCAATCAAGACCCCGCGCAATATGGCGCGGTTGCAGC
>JALZVZ010000090.1 GCA_023299945.1 Altererythrobacter sp.
TCACCGCCAAGGGTGAGGCATTGCCTGCTGACAAGCTGGCAAAGTGCAACGGCAAGTAAGCTAACAACCCCAACCGTTCGTCCCTCTCCACAATTTCTCACAAAGAGACGAGCGGCACTCAGCGGCCTTCGGCATTACCCTTCCTATATGGACACATGCCGGAGGCCCTTTTTTTAAGCCTTAAGTGATCAATCCGCGGCTGCGAAGATCAGCGGCCAGACCCTGTGCCTGCGTAAACAGATGCACCTGCCAGCCCAGCGTCTGTGCACTGGCGATATTGTCCGCATTATCATCAATGAACAACATTTCTGCAGGCGCATGCCCAAAACGCGCCGCCGCCAAATCAAATATAGCGCGGTCCGGCTTCACCATTTTCTCCGTCCCTGAGACGACGATATCGGTGAAGTGATCAAAGATCGGCATGGTGGGCACAAATTGCGCCCAAAACTCTGCACCGAAATTGGTAATCCCAAACAAGGGAACATCGCGCGCCGCGAGTTCTTCGATCAGCGACAATGTCCCCGGCACTGGCCCCGGGATCGTTTCCAAGAACCGCGCTGCATAGGCATCGATCAAATGGGCATATTGCGGGAATTGCGCCTTACGTTCTGGCACCATATCCGCCAGCGCGCGTCCGGCATCATGTTCAAAATGCCATTCTTGCGTCACGACATTGGCTAAAAACCAATCGAGCCGGTCGGTCTCGGGAATCAATTTTGCAAACAAATACCGCAAATCCCACTGAACGATCACGCGCCCCACATCGAACACCACTGCCTTTACGTCAGTCATAAAACTGTTCCTTCAAAAGCAAACGGCCCGCTCTCCGTTAGGAGGCGAGCCATTTTGCATTGGAGCCGCACAAAAGCGGCACCGCGAATTCGCTTATCAATTAACCCTGGCGGGCTTTGAACCGGCGATTCGTTTTATTGATGACATAAGTCCGGCCGCGGCGGCGAATCACTCGGCAATCGCGGTGGCGGTTCTTCAGCGATTTAAGGCTGTTGCGGATCTTCATGGCGTAAACTCTCAAATAAAAAGCGCCGGAAGTGCTTCCAGCGCCGCAAAATCTAGGGGTCAGCTACCCCTCATGCGGGCAAAGGTCAACCAATTTGGCAATCATTCTTGCCGCAAATCAGTCAATTTGCGTTCCCACGCCAACGCATGCTCTATAATCAGGTCCAGTGCCATATATTGTGGCTGCCATGGCACTGTCCTTCGAATCAGTGACGGGTCAGAAATCAGCGAGGCTGGATCACCCGCTCTGCGCTCTTCCATATGGCGCGTAATTGGATTGTTCGTGACCCTGTCAACGGCGTCCAAAACCTCAAGCACAGAAAAGCCGCGGCCATAGCCTGCATTCATCGTCAACGAACGCGCCGGCTGCGCCATCAGCGCCTCCAGCGTCAGCACATGCGCGGCCGCCAAATCGCTTACATGGATATAATCGCGCACGCCCGTGCCATCTTGCGTATCGAAATCTGTTCCAAACACGCTCACCGCCTCGCGCTTGCCCAAAGCCGCTTCAATCGCGACTTTAATCAAATGCGTCGCGCCTGCGGTGGATTGCCCGCTGCGCGCCTGCGGATCAGCGCCCGCCACATTGAAATAGCGCAATGCGCCAAAGTTCATAGGGTGAGCGGCGGCCACATCGCCTAGCATCTGCTCCGTCATCAATTTCGACCAGCCGTAAGGGTTGATCGGCACCTGCGCAGTGTCCTCTGACACCGTTTCAACATCGGGCACGCCATACGTCGCTGCGGTCGATGAGAAGATGAAATGCGGCACGCCCGCCTTGACCGCTGCATCAATTAAGCTGCGGCTTTTGGCGGTATTATTGTGATAATATTTTAGCGGGTCGGACACCGATTCAGGCACAACCACTGATCCTGCAAAATGCATGATCGCGCCGATTGATTGCTCGCTAAAGATGCGCGCCATCAGCTCGCCATCCTCAATATCGCCCTCATAAAAGGTCACGCCGTCAGGCACAGCAAAGCGGAAACCGGTGATCAGATTATCGACCACGGTAACCGGCCAGCCCGCATCCAACAAAGCAAGCACGGCATGGCTACCGATATATCCGGCGCCGCCAGTAACCAGAACGGATGTGCGTAATGTGTCAGTCATAAAGAGCCTGCTAGCGAACTTTGCTTGAAAAAGCGTCAAAGAAACTTGCGTGTTTAAGCGAGTTGACGACTTTTATCACAAGTCCAATGGGGTTCTGGCAAGGATGTGCCGATTGGGCTAAGAGCGATACCAATAGGGAGCTGAAATATGCGCAAATTCTCGAAGAATATTCTCGCCATTGCAGCGGTCAGCACATTGGGCGCTGGCTTAGGCGGATGCGCGACAATCTCCCCGCCCAGCGCGGTCGAAGTCACACGTTTTCATGATGCCGCTGGATTGGCAGCGGGCGCAGAGGCAGCAAACCAGCGCACCGTCTTTATCACCAGTGCACCGACCTTGGGCACCCAAAACGGCGAGGCAGACAGCGTAGAAATGGCCAGTTTTAAACGCGCCGTTGCCGCCGAATTGGCCGAATTGGGCTATCTCGAAAGCGCGCGCGCAGACGCCGCTTATATCGCGCAAGTCAGCCTCGACCGTTTCACCACGGGCGAAGATCGCCCTCGTCGCAGCCCTGTTAGCGTGGGCGTAGGTGGCCGGGCCGGTTCCTATGGATCAGGCGTTGGGCTTGGCATTGGGATCAATCTGGGCGGCAATAAAAGCAGCGTGCGCCTCGGCACACAATTGGCGGTAATGCTCAAAAGCGTCGCCACCAGCCAAACCCTGTGGGAAGGCCGCGCTGATTGGGATGTTGCCCGCGACAGCGAGCTGGCCGCCCCCAATGCCAATGCGCCGATCATCGCAAACGCCTTGTTTTCCGAGTTCCCCGGAGGCAATGGTGAAACAGTGGAAATAAGGGCCGAATAAAAGAGCCCTATTTAAAGGGGCACACGTGACGCAAATTTCAATCGACGCTGGTTTTGACAGCGGCAATATCGACATTTTGAGCATTGATGGAACGCGCGCATCGCTCGCCATCCGCAAAGACAATATGTCTGAATTTGCGCAATGGTTTCATTTCCGTGTGACGGGCGCAGCGGGCGAAGAGGTTACTTTAAAAATCACAGGGCTTTCGGGTTCTGCCTTTCCCGGGGGGTGGCCCAATTACCATGCCTGCGTGTCTGAAGATCGCGAGTTTTGGACGCGAACAGATAGCTCTTACGATGCGGACGAAACCAAAGGCACCCTTACCATTCGCTATACGCCGGCCAGCAATATCGCTTATTTTGCGTATTTTGCGCCTTACTCTATGGAACGGCACCACGATTTAGTGGCTGAGGCTGCGGCATCAGAAGGCGTCGAGTTAACTAAGCTCACCGAAACATTGGATGGCCAGCCGCTCGACATGCTGCAAATGGGTTCTAGGGATGATGGCGCAAAACAAGTGTGGCTCTATGCCCGCCAACACCCCGGCGAAACTCAGGCGGAATGGTGGATGGAGGGGGCGCTAGAATGCCTAACCGATCCCACTGATCCTGTGGCGCGGGCATTGCGGGCACGTTGCCGTTTTCACATCGTGCCCAATTGCAATCCTGATGGCTCTGCACGCGGGCATTTGCGCACCAATGGCGTGGGCACAAACCTCAACCGTGAATGGGCCGCACCCAGCGCAGAAAAATCGCCAGAAGTACTCGCGATCCGTGCGAAGATGGATGAGACCGGCGTTGATTTTGCAATCGATGCGCACGGCGATGAAGCGATCCCAGCCGTCTTTCTTGCAGGCTTTGAAGGCATCCCCGGCTGGACCGATACTCTGGGCGATCAGTTTTATTCCTACCAAGCGATCCTTGACCGTCGGACCCCTGATTTCCAAACCAAGCTCGGCTATCCCAAAGCGCCCGCAGGCCGCGCCAATCTGGGGATTAGCACCAATCAAGTGGCGCAGCGTTTCGGCGCCTGCGCAATGACTTTGGAAATGCCCTATAAGGACTTGGCAGACGCGCCAGAACCCGAACAAGGCTGGTCTCCGGAACGCTGCAAATTGCTTGGCCGCGATTGCATGGCGGCGCTTTTCGAATGGCTGGAGACGCAGGAGGGCTAGGGCTGCCGATGGCCACCACGCTGGATCCGCAAGCAGCGATCGCAAAATATGTCGCGCGGCACGAGGCTGAATGCGCCGAATTGCATTGCGCGGCTACAGACGCCAGCCTTGATAT
>JALZVZ010000091.1 GCA_023299945.1 Altererythrobacter sp.
CTGAAAAACGCGCAATTGAGCCATGAGCGGATGAAGGAACTAGAAAGTTTCGTGGCCGATAACCGCGCAAATGTGGGCCGGTTCTTTGGCCGAATGGCCCGCGAATTGCCAAACACCGCGAACCACATTGGCAAAGTTTTCGGCAAGAAAACTCCGCGCGAAAGCATCACAGAATTGGAAGCGGCCGGCAATTTAGTCACCGATAATGAAGCCAAATGGTTGGATGCAATGATTGAAGCTGATGGCGAAGTGGACGCAATGGAACGCGCTCTGCTCGACCGGATTGCTGCTGAAGACTGATCGTCTCTATCCAGTCTAATTCAATACAAGAATTTGTTCAGTTCCGAGCGAAAGGACTGAAGGCATAGAACCAGCGCGCAGCGGGCGTATAGTCCTTGAGCAGGAAGCGCATGTACTCAGTTCTTGCAGCCGGAAATGTACGAATTCAGACCATGAAGCTTTCGCCGCAGCCGCAAGCGCCTTTGGCATTGGGGTTTTCGAACGTAAATCCAGCGGTGAAATCATCCTCCACCCAATCCATCACCGAGCCGATCAAATAGAGCACGCTGGCTCCATCGATGTAGAATGTGCCGGCTGGCGTTTCGATCTTCTCATCGAATTTCACTTCCTCGGTGATGTAATCCACCGAGTAGGCAAGGCCCGAACAACCGCGACGCGGGGTCGACAATTTCACGCCAATTGCATCATCGGGCGCAAGGCTCATCAAATGAGCGATACGCTCTTCTGCACCCTTCGTGAGGGCGACAGCGGCAGGAATTTCGCGGGTTTTTGTGGTTGTTTCGGTCATTAGAGCATCCCCAGTTCAAGGCGGGCTTCATCGGTCATTTTTTCCGGGCCCCAAGGCGGATCAAACACCAAATTGACCTCGGCATCGCGAATGCCCGGCACGCTGCCTGCACGCAGTTCAACCTCGCCCGGCATAGTTTCCGCCACAGGGCAATTGGGCGTCGTCAGCGTCATCGTGACCACGCAATCGGCCTCATCATCGACCTCGACCCCGTAGATCAGGCCAAGGTCATAGATATTGACCGGAATTTCTGGATCGTAAATCTCTTTGAGCGCATCGACCACAGCCTCTTGCAATGCGCCGCCAGCGCCGCCTGAGCCAGCAGTTTCAGGCTTCTTTTGCAGGAAACCTTCCAAGTAATCACGCTTGCGCTCCAGCTTGGCACCAGCGGTTTCCTGAGGCGCATCTTCAATCGCTTCATCAACGCGTGCTCTTCTGGGTTTTTCAGTCGTTTCAGGAGTGGTCATCCGAAGATCTTTCTCGTTCTGTCTATGCCTTCTAACAAGGCTTCGATATCGCTTTCGTCCGAATATAGCCCGAAACTGGCGCGCGCCGTTGCCGGTAGGCCGAGCACATCCATCAGCGGCTGTGCGCAATGATGTCCTGCACGGATCGCAACGCCCGCTTCATCCAATATAGTGCCGAGGTCGTGCGGATGCACCCCGTCGAGCATAAAGCTAACAATGCCTGCCGATTTTTCGGGGCCATAGAGCGTCACATCATTGCGTTTGCGCAAAGCGTCGCGCGTCTTTGCCACGAGCGCCGCTTCATGGGCGAAAAGCGCTTCCATGCCGCCTTCACCGCCAGCGCTTTCAGTGTAATCAATCGCGGCGCTCAGCGCGATGGCCTCTGTGATCATCGGTGTGCCTGCTTCGAAACGTTGAGGCGCAGGCGCATAGGTGGAGCGTTCAAATGTGACGCGGTCAATCATCGCGCCCCCGCCTTGATAGGGAGGCATAGCGTCCAAAATTTCGCCCCGCGCCCACAGCACACCAATGCCGCTTGGGCCGTAAAGTTTATGGCCGGAAAAGACGAAGAAATCGCAATCCAGCTCTGCCATATTCAGCCGCATACGGGGCGCTGATTGGCAACCATCAAGCAGCAATTTCGCGCCGACATCATGCGCCGCTTTCGCTGCGCGTTTTGCGCCCAAAATGCTGCCTAAAACATTGGAAACATGGGCGAGTGCGACCAGTTTGTGCGCTTCGGTTAAATTCGCCTCAAGCCAATCCAAATCTATCCGGTGGTCATCTGTCAGCGGGCAAATATCAATATGCGCGCCCACTCGCTCGGCCAACATTTGCCATGGGACGATATTGGAATGATGCTCCAATGCCGACAGCATGATGCGGTCGCCTGCCTTAATGTTTTCGCCGCCCCAGCTGTTTGCGATGAGATTGATGCCCTCGGTCGCGCCCTTGGTGAAGACGATTTCATTGTCGCTGGCCGCGCCGATAAATTGCGCCGCGCGTGTTCGCGCCGCTTCAAACGCAGAGGTCATTTGCGCAGAACGCGCATAAACACCCCGGTGCACAGTGGCGTAATCTTCGCCCATCGCCCGGCTCATCGCGTCGATGACAGCCTGAGGTTTTTGCGCCGTTGCGCCCGTATCGAGGTAATGCCAGCGCTTGCCCTCAGCCGTGGTTAGACCAGGGAAATCGAGGCGCAATTCGCGCTGAGCGGTTATGGATGCCGGTGCATTCACAGATCGGTACCTTCCAGTTGGATCAGCGCCTTTTCCATTATCGCATCACGCTCATCATTGCCTTGCATCGAGGCAAACGCATCGCCGATAAAGGCCTGCACCATCAGCTTGCGAGCGACCTCGGGCGGGATACCGCGCGCGGCCATATAATAGGCCGCTGCCTCATCCATCTGACCGATGGCTGCGCCATGCGCGCACAATACATCATCGGCGAAAATCTCAAGCTCTGGCTTGGTGTTGGCGCTCGCGCCGCGTTCCAGCAAAAGCGCACGGAAATTCATGCCTGCATCGGTTTTTTGCGCATCCCGCACCACTTCGATCCGGCCAAGGAAATTGCCGCTAGATTTGCCCCATTGCACGGCGCGAACCACTTGGTTCGATGTGCCATGCGGCTGCGCATGGATCGTGCGGGTCACGAATTCCTGCGTGGTATCGCCGCCGCCAATCGTGACTGCGCCAAATTCAAAATGCGCGCCTTCATTCAAGGTCACTTCGATCTCAAGCCGCGCATAAGAAGCGGCAGAATTGAGCGCAAAATGCTCATAGCGCCCGCCCGCCTCAACATGCACGCGCAGGCGCGTCACGCCGCTGTCGGTCAAATGCGAGCTTTCACAAATCGTCTGGCCCTCAGGCACGATGCTTTCCCGCCAAACGGTTAGTTCATTGACGTCTGCACCCTTAAGATAGCCGGCGTCGGCATAGCGCCACGCCTCGTCCTTGTTGGTGGGGAGAATTGCAGTCTGGGTCATGCTGCCGCTTCTGCCATGACCGCATCATAGCCTTCTGCTTCAAGCCGCAGAGCCAGCTCCGGCCCGCCGGTGGCGACAATGCGGCCACCCGCTAAAACGCTGACACGGTCAGGCTTCACATAGTCGAGAAGGCGCTGATAATGGGTGATCAAAAGCACGCCCTTATTCTCAGCGCGCATGATCGAATTGATCCCCTCACCCACGATCCGCAAAGCATCAATGTCGAGGCCGGAATCTGTCTCATCAAGCACGGCGAACTTAGGCCCAAGAATGCCCATTTGCACCATTTCAGCGCGCTTTTTCTCGCCGCCGGAAAAGCCGACATTGACGTGCCGTTTGAGCATTTCCATATCGAGTTTGAGCAATGCGGCTTTCTCGCGCGCCAGTTTGAGAAAATCACCGCCGGACAAAGGCTCCTCGCCGCGCGCTTTGCGCTGGGAATTCAAGGCCTCGCGCAGGAATTGCACATTGGAGACACCGGGGATTTCAACCGGATATTGAAAGCCCAAAAACAGGCCTGCTGCCGCACGTTCATGCGATTCCAGATCGAGCAGTTCCCCACCATTGAAAGTAACGCTGCCACCGGTCACTTCATAGCCCGGACGCCCGCCCAGCACATAGGACAGCGTCGATTTGCCCGCGCCATTGGGGCCCATAATCGCATGCACTTCACCCGCTTTCACTTCGAGCGAAAGACCTTTCAGGATTTGCTTACCCGCTCCATCTTCATTGGCGATTTCAGCGGAGAGATTGTCAATTTTGAGCATTGGTGGTCACTTTTTCTTGTGGGTCATTAGGAGCGATCGCTTGCCGTTTGGCCTCTTCTGAAGCCTGTGGAACCACAGCATCTCGCGTTTGGCCTCGTCCGGCCTCGCCTGGCGTTTGCTGGTAAGCGCGGTCATATGTCGCGTATTGATCGAGGTGCAGCCGCAGCCGGTTATCGATGTCGCGCCCGCGCGCTACATGGATAAACTCAATTGTTTTAAACGTCGCAGCAATGCGTTCAGGCGTATATTCCGCATAGCCTTTGCGTCCATCGAGCACAGCATTGGCGGCCGCCTGCGCTTTCTCAAGCCGCTTAACGCACAGGGGTATATGCGCACGGTGCTGATCTTCAAACTCAGGGTCTGCAGCGGCAGCGCTCGTATGGCCGCGCGATCTTAGGCAACCATAATAGTCATCAATATATGGCCCAACCACGGCTGGATATTCCAGTACCCAAGTCTCTGGGTCTTCTGGCTTTGGGGCGATCACAAGATCGCCCGCCGCCTGCATTGCCAATAACATCGCTACGCTCAGCATAGCCTATTCCTCCTCTGCCGATGTTTCACGCGGAGCATCTTGAGGTTCGGCATCATCGCTCGGCGTTGGCGCTTCATTGCCTGTTGCATCTTCAGCCACATCTTCTGGCGCGCTCTCATCAACCAGCTCTGGCGCCGGCTCTTGAATGGCCTCGTGGGAAGCTTCCCGCGCAGGTCCGCGCTCCTTGGGCTGGCTGTTTTCCCAATGCTCGCGCCGCGCATCGCGCTTATTGCCGATCCGCATCCGCATACCCAGCGTGATCCGCTCCAGCACGCCGTCAATATTGGTAACGATATCGCTGGCTTGGATCCGCATCACGCGAATGCCCACGCTCTCAAGGCTTTTGTCGCGCCGCCGCGAGATTGCCGGATCGTCA
>JALZVZ010000092.1 GCA_023299945.1 Altererythrobacter sp.
AGCGCCGCGCAGGCACAAGCCAGTCCAACAGCGCCAGATGACGCGTCAGCGCCTGTAGAAGTCGCTCAGGCGGATAAAGATCTTACTGACACCCCTGCCGCTGCATCGCAGGGCCGTACATTTCAGCCTACATATTTCGAACGCTTCGCCCCGCGCAGCGCGCTCGATATGATTGAGCAAATCCCCGGTTTTCAATTGCAAGGCGGCGGCGGCAATGGCGGCCGCGGTCTGGGTCAAGCGACACAAAATGTGCTGGTCAATGGGGAGCGGCTTTCCAGCAAGTCTGACAGTGCGCAGGATCAATTGCGCCGTATCCCTGCTAGCGATGTGGTACGGATCGAGATTGTCGATGGCACCAGCCTCGATGTGCCGGGCCTGTCAGGCCAAGTCGCCAATGTTGTTATAGATTTGCAAGGCATTTCCGGCACTTTTGAATGGAAAGGCCGTTACCGCGAGACCGCTTTGTCGCCGGAATTTTACGGCGGCGAAATATCAGTGGCAGGCACGACAGGCGATCTGACCTTCACCTTAGCGCTCGACAATCCCAACAATCGCTTCGGATCAGATGGCCCCACGACCATCCGCGACAGTTCAGGCGCGCTGATTGCCACTGAAGAAACGCGGTTTAGAGGCCGGTTTGACAAGCCCACTTTGTCAGCCAATCTCGGCTATGATTTTGGCAATGATGTCAGCGCCACATTCAACGCATCCTATGCGCGCAGCTATTTCCGCCGAAATTCTGCTGAGGATATATCCGGCCCCGCAATCGATGCCAATTTGCGCGCCATCAGTTTTCGCGAAGACGGCTATGAATATGAATTTGGCGGCGACGTCACCTTCCCTGTCGGAGCTGGCAGCTTAAAGCTGATCGGAGTTGAACGGTTTGACCGTGAAGATGCGGTGCAAACGGTGACAGAAACCTTTGAAGCGCCGAGCATTGCACAAACCGGCAGCCGCTTCACCCGGCTGGACGGTATTGGCGAGCGCATTGGCCGGGCAGAATACAGCTTCCCGTTGTTTGGCGCAGATTGGCAAATTGCCGGCGAGGCAGCGTTTAACCGGCTCGACAGGATATCGCGCCTGTTTGAACTGGACGGCGCAGGCGACTTCATCGAGGAAGATTTTCCAGAAGGCACAGGCGGAGTGACCGAGGACCGCTATGATGTCTCGGTCAGCTTTAGCAAAAGCCTGACCCCCCGCCTCAGCCTGCAAGCCACCGCCGCCTATGAATTTTCGACGCTGAAACAAACGGGTAGCGCGGCTAATGATCGCAGCTTCAAACGGCCGAAGGGTTCCGCATCCCTCAGCTGGAACAATGGCGCAGGCCTCGACATTACCCTGACAGGGGAACGCCGCATTGGACAATTGTCCTTTGGCGACTTTCTAGCGCGCGTAAATTTGGCTGATGAGAATGGCAATTCCGGCAATAATGAATTGGTCGCGTCGCAAACTTGGGAAGCCCAGCTGGAGATCAATAAGAGCCTTGGCGAATGGGGCTCGACCACCCTGCTTGCCCAGCAGCGCTGGATTGAGGATTTTCTCACCCTTGTGCCGCTTGATGATTTGAGCGGAGAGGCACGCGGAAATGTTCCCTCAGCGCGGCGGACAGAAATTGAATGGACCACCACTCTAAAGCTGGATCCGCTTGGGTGGAAAGGCGCGCAATTGGATCTGCGACTGGAATATGAAGAGGGCGAATTTCGCGATCCTTTAACCGGGGAACTGACCGATTTTTCAACGGGACGCGACCGCGAAGCTGACATTGAATTGCGGCATGATATTCCCGGCACATCAATCGCGTATGGCGCTGCTGCAAATTATGGCCGCGATCGTCCTTTTTTCCGATTGGAAGAATTTAATCAGGAAGTCGACGGCCCTACGTTTGCGCGGGTCTATGTTGAACATAAGGACATAATGGGGCTGACGGCGCGGGCCACGCTGGGCAATCTGCTGGGCGGCCGCGACGGGGATAATCGCACGGTGTTTGACGGACCGCGAAATATCGCACCTGTTCTTTTCACCGAAACACGCGCCCGGCGGATCGGACCGATTTTCCGGTTGGATGTCAGCGGGAATTTTTAGGCCAGGGCCAACCGCCTCGCGCCACGATCAACAATCACCAACGCGCGTAGCGGTGGATTTGAGCAAATATTCGATCTTTTGAGCCGGTCCAAACAGCTCCAAATATTCGATTGCCTTATAATTGATGGCCGCTCCATCCTCTTGCAAATCACCGTTCACTTCGGCCTCAATGATGGAACCATTGTCCTTGCACTGAACATTACCGCTCAGCACGCCGTCCAGTATTTCCAACTCCTCAACCGGACAAGATTGAGGCGGATCAGCGGCAAATTGGCGCGCGATTGTGCCCGCGTCATTGCTGGAAAGACAGGTGGTACGCGCAGCCTCTTTCGCAAGCTCATCAACCATCGGCCTTGTGATCCCAGGCATTGTGGTTTCAAATTCGGTCAAAGCAAACTTCAGGCTGTATTTGCCCGGCTGCGGCAAGATGCTCCCGTCTTCGACCTCTGCAATATAAGCGGCTTCTTCTGGCTCATCGGGCAAGGCGAAGGCTAAAATCGTTAGCAAAAAAACGAACCCAATCGTGCCGAGTAGCAGCTTTCCCTTAGTATCCATCCCGCGCGCCGCCGGCTTTTCAGCTTCATTGGGAACGCCTGTGGCTTTCGCCAAATGGTTCGCCCCAAGACCTTCTGTTTCGGCGATTGGTGGTCCAGCCATGCGCGCCGTTTTATCCTGCTGCGATGCCGGTTTAGTGTCTGGCTCGAGCTTAGGCTCAGGTTCGGATACGCCAAGCTGTTTGCGAATGGTTTTGACCATACGCTCTACCGCTTCTTCGCGCTGGTCCATCCAGTCGATCCACTGATAATCCTGCAACCAATAGGCGAGGCCTTGGGGCTGCAGTTCCTCGATTCTAATTGGATAAATCAGCTTATTCTGCTGTTCTGCGAGCATAATCTCGCGTTTCACATGCTTTGATTGATCTGACCGAGCGCAAAATAGCAAAAGGATCACATCGCATTGGTTGATCTGTTCGATGATGACTTGGTCAAACGGCGTGCCAGGCTCAATATCATCGGGCGCCATCCAGCCCTTTATCCCGTGCGAGGCAAGAATACGCGAAAGGTGCCGGGCCGCGTCAACTTGCGAAGAGTGGTGGCTGATAAACGCTAATGGCTGCCGTTTAGACTGGTCGGTTTGCCCGTCGGATTTGGCGTCGTTCAAACTCTTATCCTTGCCCCTATGCCCATTTGCTCATTTGCTGTTCTACAGGGCGGCCATGATTGTGCCTTGATCGGCGGATTATTCAATAGCCATTTTGGATTGAGCGCATTCAAACCTTGAGGGCACAAAAAAGGGGCCGCTACAGCGAACTGCGCGGCCCCTATCTAATTCGTAGCGAAAATTATTTCTTAGCCGCAGGCTTCTTCGCAGGAGCTTTCTTAGGAGCCGCCTTCTTAGCCGCAGGTTTAGCCGCTGCTTTCTTGGCCGGAGCCTTCTTCGCCGCTGGCTTATCGTCTGCCTTCTTAGCGTCAGCCTTTTTAGCCGGAGCTTTCTTCGCGTCTGCCTTCTTAGGGGCCGCTTTCTTAGCAGGCGCTTTTTTCTTCTTCGCTGGCTTGGCTTCTGCTTCGTCTTCCGCTTCGATCGCGGCTTCGAGCTCTTCCTGCGTAACTTCGCGTTCCGTTATGTCAGCCTTGTCGAAGAGGAAATCGACGACTTTGTCTTCATACAAAGGCGCGCGCAGTTGAGCGGCCGCCATTGGTTCTTGCTGGACATATTCCATGAAGCGCTGGCGATCTTCCTCGCGGTACTGCTGAGCAGCCTGCTGGATGAGCGCGGACATTTCTTGGCCCGTCACTTCAACTTTATTGGCTTGGCCAATTTCGGACAGCAGGAGCCCCAGACGCACGCGGCGCTCGGCAATGCCGCGATATTCATCCTTGTCGTCTTCAATGCCTTTAAGAGCGGCTTCTGAATCTTCTTCGTTTGAGGCTTCTTGCTGAAGCTGCGCCCAAATTTGTTCAAACTCAGCGTTCACCATGCCCTCTGGAACGGCGAAATCATGGCCGGCTGCCAATTGGTCAAGCAGGGAACGCTTCATTTGTGTGCGCGTTAAGCCTGCGGTTTGCTGTTCGATCTGACCGCGCAGCAATTCTTTCAGCTTATCAAGGCTTTCAAGGCCCAATTGCGCGGCAAATTCATCATCAAGCTTAGTGTCTGTTTCAACCTTCACAGCTTTCACTGTGACGTCAAACTCGGCATCTTTACCAGCAAGGTGTTCTGCTTGGTAATCGGCAGGGAACGTGACCGTGATGGTTTTTTCATCGCCTGTTTTCACGCCGGTCAGCTGCTCTTCAAAGCCTGGAATGAAAGTGCCAGAACCGATGACCAATGCTGCGTCTTCGGCCTTGCCACCTTCAAATTCAGTGCCATCAACGCGGCCAACAAAATCAACAATTAGCTGATCGCCATCGGCGGACTTTTTCGATTTGGCAGCGTCTTTATACGCTTTGTTCTGACCCGCGATGCTTTGCACCGCTTCGTCAACGGCTTCATCAGAAACCGGCACAACCAGCTTTTCAAGCTTCAGGCCATCAGTGTCAGGCGCCTCAACTTCGGGCAGAACTTCTAGCTCGATGGAAATCTCAGCGTCTTTGCCTTCTTCATAGCCTTCGCCAAGGTTCACAGCAGGCTGCATCGCGGGGCGCAAAGCCTTATCGCGCATCAAACCATCAACCGAATCGCGAATCGTATCATTCAGCGTTTGCGCGTGAATTTGTTCGCCATGCATTTTCTTGACGAGATTCGCAGGAACCTTGCCCGGACGAAAGCCCGGCATGTTGACTTGCGGTGCGACCTTTTTGATTTCCGCGTCGATCTTATCAGTCAGCTCAGCGGCTGTGATGGTGATCGAATAGGCGCGTTTCAGGCCTGTGTTGGTGATTTCCTTGATCTGCATGAGAGTAAAACCGAAGCCTTTTCAATGATTTCAAACATCCGCATACTTTCGCAGCGAATGGTGCGGGCGAAGGGACTCGAACCCCCACATCTTACGATACTGGTACCTAAAACCAGCGCGTCTACCAATTCCGCCACGCCCGCATTCCGAACGAGATTACGCGCTGAAGATGTCTCCTCCAACACGCGGTAAGCCGCCGCCTCTAATGGGGTGTATGGAAAAGGGCAAGCGCCCTAACGCTTGTTTGCTGACAAGTTCCCGCTTAAAGGCCCCAAAATGACCGAAGAAACAAAAGCTCAAACCCCGCCCGATCACCTCGCGATTAACCCGCGCAGCCCGCATTTTGACAGCGATGTCTTGCAACGCGGCGTTGGCATACGGTTCAAAGACCGTGTGCGCACCGACATTGAAGAATATTGCATTTCTGAAGGTTGGGTCCGCGTTCAAGCAGGCAAAACAATGGACCGGAAGGGTCAGCCGCTCACGATTAAGCTGACCGGTCCAGTTGAGGCATGGTTTGAAGATTTGGGCGATGAACCGCCCATTGCTAAAAAGTAGGCGCTAAAT
>JALZVZ010000093.1 GCA_023299945.1 Altererythrobacter sp.
TGCCTCCCATGCCAGCTCCGTTCGGCTATTTCAGGGCCAATTAGCGCGCGCAAAACGACACGCTTGGCCCTTCCCAACATGCCCGATCTTGGTTGCTGCGCGTAACGCTGACTTGCCCAGTTTGACCGATGGCGGAAAAGAATTGAAGCGTGCCTTGCTCTGGCGCTGTCACATCCAAATTGATCCGCGTTACATCAGTAAAAAACGTGCCGTTGACGCTGGTTGCGCTAAAATCACCGCCGTTTCCAGAGGTGAAATCGCACGGTCCATTGAAGGAAAACGCTGTATTATCAAAAGTGCAAGTGACCCGGCGGGCTTGGGGCGGGGGCGGTTCGATTTCCGAAGGTGGTGGCGCACTGGCGGACCCTTTAACGAGGATCAAGCGTTTGGCGATAAAGCCCTTGGTCCCATCGGACAATTCCACCGGCCACCATTTGCCCGACTCGCGCCTCGCTCTGAAAGTTTCGCCTACCTGTACTTTGCTCACGATGTCCGATGAGGCTGAGGGGCGGGCGTGCACATTGGAATGGCCATCGGGATCATCGACCGTGGCGAGAATCCAATCCGCGGGAATTTCAGGGCGCTGGGCTTCTGGGGTTGGAGCAGGTGTTGTGGACGCATCGCTGCCATCTTCAGGAGTACCGTCCCCTTTTCCGCCAACCGAGGAAGCCACTTCCTCCTCGTCATCATAATCGCTGGCGTCTGGTGACAGAAGAAAGGCGGCGGCAATCGCCAGCGCGACCCCGCCAATTCCTAGGCCAGCAAACAGGGGCAACTTGCTGCGCGCAGGCTCTTCGTATTCTTCATCCGCTGGCACTTCTGGTTCAGCAGCAGCAGGAGGGGGCGCAAAGGCGGGTTCATGCGCGCTTGCGACACTGGCATCAGGGCCGCTGCGTCCGCATAAATCGGCAAGGCTGGCCTTTATCTTGCGCCAGCCATCGTGCGTATCCTCGCCCTGCCAATCGCCAATATCGGCATATTGGATCTGGTTGAAAGGCAGCGGCGGCATAAGGTCGCCCAGCGCGGTCTGCACCAGCTTTTTCTGATTGCGGGCCATGTCAGCCTCGGCGCGGACCCATTCGCTGGCAGCAGCATCTGGCGACCAGACGACAATTGCCGCTTTCGCCTCGGTAATCTTGCGAGTTATGACATCGCCGTAACTTTGATGCGGAGGCAATTCTGCATCCCACCATACGTCATA
Source organism: Altererythrobacter sp. (assembly GCA_023299945.1). GTDB lineage: Bacteria > Pseudomonadota > Alphaproteobacteria > Sphingomonadales > Sphingomonadaceae > Erythrobacter. The sequence goes on from JALZVZ010000093.1 coordinate 1,202, forward strand.
ACCTTCATCCTCAATCGCGCGGGCCAGCCTTGCGACCGGTTCTTTGTCTTTGCGCGAATAGGATATGAAGACATCCACCATGCCAATTTCCCCTCTTTGGCCCCCTTTTGGTTTGGGCCACCACTTGCATGAGTGATAACGCACCGCCGCGTGCATGCAATAGGACAGAGGCGACACAGTTATTATGCTGATCTTGCCCACAGAACTATCATGAGAAAAATGTGCAAACATCTTTCGCCGCCAATGCCGCAAGGCTACCCAGAGCCAAATTTCAAACCAAAGTGATTCTGGAGACACGATTTGGCCGAAGCCACTGATGACCGCCTGCGCCTTTTGATCGAGCGCATCGAACGCCTCGAAGAAGAGAAGAAAGGCATCGCTGATGATATTCGCGATGTGTATGCCGAATCCAAAGCGGTGGGTTATGATCCCAAAATCATGCGTCAGATCGTGCGTCTGCGCAAAATGAAACCGGATGATCGCAGCGAAATGGAAATGGTGCTCGACACCTATAAGGCTGCGCTTGGTATCGGTTGATTTTCGGTGTGTTATTCTGGTAATTCACAAGAAAAATCAGGAGAGCCCAAATGACCGGACAAAATAAAGACGCGCGCGGCATGATCATATCCACAACGCCCACGATTGAAGGGCAACCGATCCAGCAATATCTTGGTATTGTCACCGGAGAAGTGATTGTGGGCGCAAACTTGTTTCGCGATTTGTTCGCCAATATCCGCGACATTGTCGGCGGGCGCTCTGGCTCTTACGAACGTATTTTGGCCGATGCGCGCAATCAAGCACTTGAAGAAATTCAGGCAGAAGCGGCAAGCCGGGGCGGCAATGCTGTTGTCGGTATCGATCTGGATTACGAGGTGGTCGGCGACAAAGGCTCAATGCTGATGGTTTCGGCCAGCGGGACAGCGGTCAAGATTTGAGGCATACGCAGCTCGCTTGAAGGAAACGCGCAGCTAAGCTAGGCCGCGTGTAAGCTTTTTTATAACACTGATCCAAAGAGTTCCCATGGCAGGCCATTCCAAATTTAAGAACATCATGCACCGCAAAGGTGCGCAGGATAAGAAACGGTCCAACCTCTTCTCCAAATTGAGCCGCGAGATTACCGTTGCGGCGAAAATGGGCACGCCTGATGTGGATATGAACCCGCGTCTGCGGCTGGCTGTTAATACTGCCAAGGGGCAGTCCATGCCCAAGGATAATATCCAGCGCGCGATCGATAAAGCGACGACGGGCGATGACGATAATTACGAGGAAGTCCGTTACGAAGGCTATGGTCCGGGCGGCAGTGCAATGATCGTCGAGGCGCTGACAGACAATCGCAACCGCACCGCCACCCATATTCGGACCGCCTTTGCCAAGAATGGCGGCAATCTCGGTACAGAAGGCAGCGTTGCGCATGGGTTTGAGCGGCTAGGTTATATCGAATATTCCGCTGAGGCTGGCAGTGAAGACAAGGTTCTCGAAGCCGCTATGGAAGCGGGCGCAGAAGACATCGCCTCGTCAGAAGA
>JALZVZ010000094.1 GCA_023299945.1 Altererythrobacter sp.
ACAATAGCATCACATATTACGCATATATGCGTATATGTTTGGAGCTTGGCGCAATAAGCGTCGCTGCCCCCCTAGCGATTTTGGCAAAGCTTGATTACATGGGCCGTCACGATTCTCGGCAGAAGCAGGTTTTTCCCGCCGATCGATTTTAGAAAGTGACGCATATGGATATCCCCCTTGGCCTGACATTTGACGACGTATTGCTGCGTCCGGCTGAGAGCGACGTGCTCCCCTCAATGGCCAACACCGCGACACAACTGACGCGCGACATTGCGCTCAACATTCCCGTAATTTCGGCGGCGATGGACACTGTGACAGAGGCCGATATGGGCATTGTCATGGCGCAATTGGGCGGCATTGGCGTGCTGCACCGTAACCTGACGATTGAGCAGCAATGCGCCGCGGCGCGTGCGGTAAAGCGTTTTGAAAGCGGCATGGTCGTCAATCCTATTACCATCAGCCCCGATGCGACCTTGGGCGAAGCGCAGGAATTGATGGCAACGCATAAGATCAGCGGCATTCCCGTGACAGACAGCGCGGGCAAGCTGGCCGGCATCCTCACCAATCGCGATGTGCGTTTTGCAGAAAACCCCGCTCAGCCTGTGCGCGAATTGATGACGACCGAAAATTTGGCGACTGTTCCGCTTGGCACCAACCAAGAAGAAGCGCGCCGCCTGCTTCATGCGCGCCGCATCGAAAAATTGTTGGTGGTCGATGATGCACATCGCTGTGTTGGCTTGATAACTGTCAAAGATATCGAAAAGGCAGTGAACTATCCTCATGCGACCAAGGATGCAGCCGGCCGCCTTCGCGTGGCGGCGGCCAGCACGGTCGGCGATATTGGCTTTGAGCGCACGCAGGCTTTGATTGATGCCGAAGTGGATGTTGTGATTATCGACACGGCGCATGGCCACAATAAGGAAGTGGCCAAAGCGGTTGAGCGCGCGAAGGCAATCTCCAGCACGGTGCAAATTGTTGCTGGTAATGTCGCCACTGCAGAAGCCACCCGCGCTTTGATTGATGCAGGTGCAGATGCGGTGAAGGTCGGGATTGGTCCGGGCTCTATTTGCACCACCCGCGTTGTCGCAGGGGTTGGCGTACCTCAGTTGACCGCGATTTTGGAAAGCGCAGCAGAAGCGGCCAAGTCTGGCGTTCCGATTATCGCAGATGGCGGCCTTCGCACCAGCGGCGATGCGGCCAAGGCTTTGGCGGCGGGTGCATCATGCGTCATGGTTGGATCAATATTGGCAGGCACAGCAGAGGCGCCGGGCGAGACATTCCTCTACCAAGGGCGCAGCTACAAATCATATCGCGGCATGGGCAGCGTCGGCGCAATGGCACGCGGATCGGCTGATCGCTATTTTCAGCAAGACGTCTCCGCGATGAAGCTCGTGCCAGAGGGTATTGAGGGGCAGGTGCCTTACAAAGGTCCAGCAGCAGACATCGTTCACCAGCTTGTCGGCGGTGTAAAAGCGGCTATGGGTTACACAGGCTCTAATACACTGGGCGATTTGCGCGAGCGCGGCAAATTTGTTCGTATCACCAATGCGGGTCTTTCTGAAAGCCATGTGCATGATGTCGCCATCACGCGTGAGGCACCGAATTATCCGACGCGCTGAGGAACACTGAATGCGCCCCGCAGCCCGCGTCCAAGCCGCCATCGAATTGCTCGACGGCATAATTGAGGCAACCCGTAAGAAGGGGCCACCTGCTGATCGTTTGATTGGCGATTATTTCAAGCAACGACGCTATGCCGGCAGCAAGGATCGCCGCGCGGTTCGCGAGCTGGTTTATTCCGCCATTCGCGCCTGCGGACCTGTGCCGGAATGGGGCCGCGCTGCGATGCTACGGCTTGCAGAAACTGACCCCAGTATCAAAGACTTATTCGATGGATCGGATCACGGGCCGAAAGCTCTGATGAAGAATGAAGTCGTCGCCAAAGGCGGTGTTGCTCCGCAATGGCTGGTAGAACGTCTTGCCGTATCAGGCGTGAAAGATGATGACCTTGCTAGCCTGTTGGATCGTGCGCCGCTTGATGTTCGTGTGAACACATTGAAAGCAGATCGAGATAGCATCGAACTGCCTGAAGAAGGCGAAAAGCTCGCCTCTCCCAACGCTTTGCGCTTTCCCACCGGCATGCAAGTTGAGCAATGGGATGCATACCGTGATGGCGTGATCGAGGTTCAGGACCATGGCAGCCAATTGGCATGCAGCGCGGTCAATCCGCAGCATGGGCAAACCATTATTGATTTATGCGCAGGTGCAGGGGGCAAAACACTTGGGCTGGCAGCGCAATCAGCGGGCCAAGCGATTATTGTCGCCGCAGATACAGACAAACGCCGCTTGGGCAATTTGGCTCCGCGCTCGCTTAAGGCAGGCGCGCAAGTCAATCACACCGTCCTGCTCGATCCAGGCAAGGAATTGGAAGCGTTGGCCGAATGGGCCGGCAAAGCCGACACTGTGTTGGTGGATGCTCCCTGCTCAGGCACAGGCACTTGGCGGCGAAATCCGGAAGGTCGCTGGCGGATCACACCGAACGAATTGGATAAGCTTGCCGCGACGCAGGACCGCTTGCTGGATATTGCGGCCAAGCTAACCAAGCCGGGCGGACAAATAACCTATGTTACATGCTCTTTGCTCGATGAAGAAGGTGCGGAACGGATCACGGCATTTTTGGAGCGCAACACCAAGTGGGTCGCTGTCGCACCCGAACTGCCCCTGGGAGAGCCGCATGGTAAAGGGAGGGGCAAAGGCCTGCGGCTAACACCGTATCAACACGGCACCGATGGTTTTTTCGTCGCCATGCTGCGTTCACCGTGTTAGCTCTATAGCCTATGGTTCAGCCTTCATCGCCGCGATCAGCGCCATTTAGGCATTCACGTTTTGGGGATTTATTGATGCGTTTTGGTCCGGTCGCTGCGGCTTTGTCACTGTTTCTTGCGGTTAATGCGAGCGTGGGTCACGCCGATAATCATGTAGTAGATCCGCGCGCCGCCAGCCTTGTGGTCGAAGGGCGTGCAGCGCTAGCGGCGAACAATGCTCAAGGCGCAATTGACGCATTTGAAGCCGCACTGGTCATTGATCCTGCATATACAGCCATCTTCCTTGAACTGGCGAACGCAGCACGTGCTGACGGTTTGCAAGGCAAAGCGATCCGCTATTACCGCGAGGCTTTGGAGCGTGATCCGGGTAATTTTGCGGCGATGGCTGGCGAAGGCGAGGCCTTGGTTGAAAAGGGCGCGTTAGAAAAAGCCAAACGCAATTTGGCGGTTTTAAAAAGCCAATGCGGCAGCGAATGCCCTGAAACATTGGCCCTGCAAAAGCGCGTGGATCGGGGTGTTCCGGTCCAAATTCCCGGGCAGATGCCTGAACAAATGGCCGCAGAAACGGCGAGCAAGGATGAAGGCGTCGCCCAAAATTAGGGGCTGTCCCGTTGGCCTAAAACTCACTTCGAAACGCATTTAGGATTGTTTCGTAAACAGGCTTTTTAAAAGGGATAATTAGGTTTGGCAGGCTTTCTGCCTCGGCCCATTTCCATTTGCAAAACTCCGCTGGATCATGCGCATTGAGGTTCACATCTGTATCTGAACCGGTGAAGCGCATCAGGAACCAGATTTGCTCCTGACCGCGATATTGCCCGTTCCACAATCTGCCCATCAAATTGGGCGGTAGATCATATTGGATGGGGTCAAGCGTCTTAGTAATGATTTGAGCATGGTCTTCCGTAATACCGGTTTCCTCATGCAGCTCGCGGTAGGCCGCCTCTTCCATATCCTCGCCGGGATCAACGCCGCCTTGGGGCATTTGCCACCAATCGGCAGTGGGATCATTGTCACGTGCATCAATACGCTGGCCAACGAATACCTTGCCTTCGCTATTTAGCAGCATAACGCCAACGCAAGGACGGTAAGCGGACGGTTCTGTCTTCGCGTTCATGCTGCATTCCCCAGCATCAATTTCATAGCGGCAAATATGCGCTCCAACTCACCCTGCGTGCTGGGCACGGCTTGGCGTAAATTGGTGAAGGAGTGGGTGAGGCCTTTCACTTCGATATGCATATGGTCTGCGCCGGCCTGCGCCAAAGCGGCACCGTAATCGCGGCCCGAATCGCGGATCGGATCAAGGCTGGCCGTGACGAGAACCGTGGCGGGAGCGTCTGAATGATCGCCAAGGATCGGGAAGGCGCGGGCATCACCGCGCGGGGCCTGATAAGCAGCATCAAAATATTCGATAGAGGCCTTGGTCAGGACAAAGCCTTCTGCAAATTCCTCTAAACTTGCCGATCCCACCGCGTCGCTGGCAAGGGGGAACAATGGAACCTGCAGGCTCACGGGCGCATCAGCAGGTGTATCGCTCAGCAATTGCGACACAACAATGCTGGCGTTTCCGCCCGCGCTATCGCCTATCAAGACTAGTGAATTGGCTGGGCGATCCAGCGCATCTGGGCTGCCCGCGATCCAGCGCGCCGCCGCTTCGCAATCGTCAATCGCTGCGGGGAACAGGTGTTCTGGCGCAAGCCGGTAATCTACCGCCACCACGGGCAAATCCATTTGTGCGGCAATTTCGGTGCAAAGCGCGTGATGCGTTTCGAGATCACCAATCACAAATCCGCCGCCATGGTAGAAGACAATCACTGGACCAGAGCCTCGTACTTCCCGTGCATCATATAGCCGTAATGGGATATCGCCGCCGGGGCCGGGGCAGCTCAAATCGCGAATAACCGCCAATTCGCACGCTGGACGATCCGCCATACCGTGCAGTGCCACATAGCTCTGCCGCGCCTCCTCCAATGTCATTTCTGCCAATGTTGGGCCGTTCATTGCGGCGACCGCATCGAGGAATGCCTGCATGTCAGGACGCACATATGGTTTGTTTTTGGGCATTTTGGCACTCTCCAGCTATTCAATTGCCTAGGTTTAGCGCCTCTAATGCGCTTTTCCACTCGACATTTGGTGTATGGTTAGAAAAACTTCGTTGCGGGTAAGAGAGTTGCTCCATAGATGCACGCTCAAGCTCAAGGAGAATGCGCAATTGGCGCAGAGACTCCGCGAAAAGGAATAGCCATGGCGACTAAGGCCGCAGAAAATACAAATGCTACCGAAACCGCTCCTGATGCGGTGGTTGTCCGCTTTGCCGGAGACAGCGGCGATGGGATGCAGCTGACCGGTGGTCAGTTCACTATGTCCACCGCATTGGCCGGCAATGATCTGGCGACCTTCCCTGATTTTCCAGCTGAGATTCGCGCACCGCAAGGCACGCTTTTCGGTGTGTCGGCGTTCCAGATTAACTTTGGTAGCCGGTCAATCAGCACCGCAGGCGATGCGCCCGATGTGCTCGTGGCGATGAACCCTGCCGCGTTGAAAGTGAACCTTGCGGCCCTTAAACCGGGCGGGCTAGTGATTATCGACACAGGCGAGTTCACCAAACGCAACCTTGATAAAGCCAAATATGACGTGTCGCCGCTGGATGATGACAGCCTAGCCAAATATGATGTGCTGGCTTTCGACATTAGCGAGCTGACGATCGAAGCGGTCAAGCCATTTGGTCTTGGCAACAAAGACGCGCTGCGTTCTAAGAATATGTGGACGCTGGGTCTGGCGCTTTGGATGTTTGACCGTGAACGCGGTCCGGTAGAAGATTGGCTCAAGAGTAAGTTTAAGAGCAAGCCAGAGATTGCGGATGCCAATATTGCTGCGCTGAATGCAGGTCATGCTTATGGCGAAACTGCTGAGCTATCAGGGCCGCTAAAGCAGCTCTCCATGCCGCCTGTCCCAGCAGAGCCGGGCCTCTACCGCACGATCACTGGCGCAGAAGCGGTGTCGCTTGGCCTGGTGGCCGGTGCGCAATTGGCTGAGCTGCCGATGTTCTTTGGCGGCTATCCGATTACGCCAGCCTCAGCCATTCTGCACCATCTTGTGCGGCTGAAAGAATATGATGTCACAACGTTTCAGGCCGAGGATGAGATTGCTGCGATTTGTGCCGCTATCGGCGCGTCTTATGCGGGCAGCTTAGGCGTTACGTCCAGCTCTGGACCGGGCATTGCCCTTAAAGGCGAAGCGATGGGCCTTGCGATTATGACTGAGCTTCCGCTTGTGATCGTTAATTCCCAGCGCGGCGGACCATCCACCGGCCTGCCCACTAAGACTGAACAAAGCGATCTGTATCAAGCCGTTTATGGCCGCAATGGAGATGCGCCGATGCCGGTTGTCTCTGCGTGTTCACCCGGTGATGCGTTTGAAGTCGCGATTGAGGCGTGCCGAATTGCAACCCAATATATGACGCCGGTTATGCTGCTGACGGATGGCTATATCGCCAATGCCGCCGAACCTTGGGCCGTGCCTGATCCTGATACATTCACGCCGTTCCCTGCCAAGTTCTTGGAAGCTAAGAACGGGCCTGCCAATGAAAATGGTGAGCCGACCTTGCTACCATATAAGCGTGATGAAAATGGCGCGCGTCCTTGGATTAAGCCGGGTACGCCCGAACTGATGCACCGCATTGGCGGGATCGAGAAACAAGTCGATACAGGGCACATTGATTATGGACCCGAAAACCATCAAGCGATGACGGATGCGCGCGTCGCCAAAGTTGCCGGTGTAAAAGTTCCCGATCAAGAGATCGCAGCAGGCAAGGCTGGCGGAAAGCTTGCCATTGTCGGCTGGGGCAGCACTTATGGCCCGATCCATCAGGCCGTAAACCGCAGCATCGCCAATGGCATGGACGTTGCGCATATTCATGTGCGCCATATCTGCCCATTGCCCGCTAATCTCGGCGAATTGCTGAAAGGCTATAACAAAGTGTTGGTTCCAGAAATGAACACTGGCCAGTTTAAGACCATCCTGCGCGATGCATACCTCGTTGATGCGCAGCCTCTGACCAAAACAAGCGGTCAGCCCTTTACCATTGCAGAGCTGGAAGCGGCCATTGAAGGAGCGCTATCATGAACGCGCCAGTAAAGTTTGAAACTACACTTAAAGACTGGGAAACCGATCAAGAAGTGCGCTGGTGCCCGGGTTGCGGGGATTATGCCATTCTGAAAGCCGTGCAGCGCACTTTGCCGCAATTGGGTGCAGATCCTGCGAACACCATGTTTGTCAGCGGCATCGGCTGCTCTAGCCGCTTTCCGTATTACATGGAGACATACGGCTTCCACACAATTCATGGGCGCGCGCCAGCCTTTGCGACCGGCATTAAACTCGCCAATCCCGATCTCGATGTGTGGTTGGTAACAGGGGACGGTGATGGACTATCCATCGGCGGCAATCACATGATGCATGTGCTCAGGCGGAACGTGAACATGCAGATCATGCTGTTCAACAATGAGATCTACGGCCTGACGAAGGGCCAATATTCGCCCACATCGCGTGAAGGCACGCCAAGCCCATCGACGCCAATTGGCTCGGTGGATCGTCCTGCCAACCCGGCCGCTTTTGCGATTGGTGCAGGCGCGCGCTTTGTTGGCCGCGGCTTTGATGTGTCGAAGAACTTGCCCGATGTGTTGAAGGCAGCGCACGCGCACCAAGGCGCAGCATTCATAGAGATTTTCCAAAATTGCATCGTTTATAATAAGGACGTCTTCAACGACTTTGCCGCTCCGAAAGGCGCTGGCGATAATCAGCTGTGGCTGGAAGATGGCAAGCCGATGCTGTTCGGTGATCCTAAGGCTGGCTTTGACAAAGGCATTGCGCTCGACCGTGATACAATGGCTTTAAAAGTGGTCGCCGCGACACAAGAAAATTGGGAAGAGGTGGGCGTGCTCGTTCATGATGCGAAAAGCCGCGTGCTTGCGCATATGCTGATCGAAATGCCTTTTGGGCCATTCCCAATGGCGCTGGGCGTGATTTATGATGATCCGGCTCCGACCTTTGAATCTGCGGTTGCCGGTGAACGCGCCAAAGCGACCAAGGGCAAAGTGGCAAATCTCGGTAAGTTACTTGGAAGCGGCCAAACCTGGACAGTGGATGGTACTGAGGGTCATCCGACCGATTGAGGGTTTTGCAATTGTGTGCGCTTGCATGAAACTTTAGAGCGCATGGATGGATAATCTCACACACAGTCTGGTTGGCGCATTGCTCGGTCAGGCGGGGCTAAAGAAAAAGACTGGCTTGGCTATGCCTGCGCTGATCATTGGCGCGAATTTGCCTGATGTCGATGCGGCATGTTTCTTCTGGTTGGAGGGAACAGAGCATCTTGGCTTTCGGCGCGGGATTACTCACGGCCCGCCAGCACTTATTCTATTGCCGCTGATATTGGCGGGATTGTTATGGGGCTTTGATCGCTGGCAGACCAAGCGCGGTAAACGCCCTGAAAAACGCCTGCCAGTCAGCTTCAAATGGCTGTATATTTTGAGTTTCATTGGTTGCCTGACGCATCCCGCGCTCGATTGGTTGAATGTTTACGGCATTCGCTTGCTGGAACCGTTTTCTTCGGTCTGGTCGTATGGCGATACGCTGTTCATTATCGATGTGTGGCTTTGGTTGTTGATGGGTTTCGCGACGTGGTTCTCACTCAGACGCGAGAAAAAGGGCGGCGATTGGATCAAGCCTGCGCGTGTGGCGATTGCGGTTTCTCTCGCGTATATTGGGCTTAATGCTGGCATTACCGCTAGTTCTGAAAGCAATCCTCCAGAGGCGCCAACTGGTGCAGACACGGTCATCGCAAACCCTCTTCCGCTCGCATTTTGGCAGCGTGAAGTGATCACTGGCGGCAATGGATTGTATGCTCAAGACGGTGTGACCTTGCCTGGGATACCTATCGACCGCTGCGACTTCACCGAGCTTCGCTCTAAAAACTCGGACTTGGACGCATTCCTATTCTGGTCGCGCACGCCGCTGATCGAGCCGCGTGAGGATGGCACATTCGCTCTGCGTGATGCGCGTTTCATGATGGAGGGTGCCGGCGGCGAGCAATTCACGATCATCTTGGATGAAGTACCATGCGAGGGAGTGATCAATGAGTAATCCGCAGATAGTCTGGCTGCGGAGGGATTTGCGATTGGCCGATAATCCCGCGCTCGCGGCGGCGGCGGGGCAAGGCCCTGTTATCGCCGCCTATGTCCTCGATGATGCATGCGCAGGGGCACATGCCTATGGTGGAGCCTCACGCTGGTGGCTACATCATTCGCTTAGCTCTCTTGCTAACAGCCTTGAGGCGCTAGGGGCAAAGCTGATCCTGCGGCGCGGCGATGCGGTCGAGGAACTTGCGAAGCTGGTGGAGGAAACCGGCGCAAAAACAGTCCATGCCAACCGCCATTACGAGCCGTGGTGGCGTAAGGCTCAAGGGGAGCTTGGAAAGCGCCTTGATCTTCAACTCTATAATGGCAATTATCTGCTCGAACCCGGCACGGTAAAAACCGGATCGGGCGGCGATTACAAAATTTACACGCCGTTTTCGCGCGCCACGCTCGCCATGATGCCTCCGCGTGATTTGGTCCCAGCGCCAGACAAGTTCGCCGCGCCAGAAAACTGGCCTGCCACTGACACGCTATCAGATTGGAAGCTGCTTCCCACGCGCCCTGATTGGGCAGGCGGCATGCGTGATTTTTGGCAAGTGGGCGAGGCCGCCGCGCATGAACGCCTTGAATGGTGGGATGATCATACCGACGATTATGAAGATAAACGGAATTTGCCTTCGGTCGACAAAACATCACAATTGTCGCCTCATCTGCACTTTGGCGAGATTAGCCCGGTGCAAATCTGGCATGCGCTAAAGGGAAAAAGCTCAGACGGCTGGCGTACCTATGAAAAAGAGCTGATCTGGCGCGACTATGGCACCAATGCGATCTGCCAATTCCCGCAATATGCGTATAAAAATTACCGTGCCGAATATGATGCCATCCCTTGGCGCAATCCGGAAACGGATGATGCCGCAGCGCGCGATCTAAAGGCATGGCAGCAGGGGCGCACCGGCTATCCGATTGTCGATGCGGGGATGCGGCAATTGTGGCGCACCGGTTGGATGCACAACCGCGTGCGGATGATCACCGCCAGTTTCCTGATCAAGCATTTGCTGATTGATTGGCGGCGCGGCGAGCAATGGTTCTGGGATACTTTGGTGGATGCAGATTACGCGTCCAACGCCAGCAATTGGCAGTGGAATGCAGGCACGGGCGTCGACAGCAATATGTTTGTGCGGATCATGGCGCCGTTGACCCAATCAGAGAAATTCGATGGTGCAGCCTATATCCGCCGATATGTGCCGGAATTGGCCGATATGGATGAGCCCTATATCCATGATCCAGAGCAGCATGGCATGCGTCCGATGGGCTATCCCAAGAAGATCATCGCTCACCGCGAGGGGCGTGAACGCTGTTTGGCTGCGTATAAGCGCATGAAAGGCGAGTAAGGGCGCTTTGCGGCGGGCTGCTTGATGGCTATAGCGCGCGGGTATGACGGTGCATGATGGCATAAAACGCGGGGACGGCCTGCTGCGCGGCGGAGATCGCTTCGGCAGCAAGCCGGGCTTTCTTGCCGGGGCGCTGAGCCGTATTTTCGAACCCGGCTTTCATAAATTGCTCGACCGTTTGGATGCGGGGCTAGAGGCTGGCTCGATACTTGGCCATTTGCCCGACGGCAGCACACGAATGCTTGGCGGGCGCAATCCCGGCTTTGATGCAGTGGTGCATTTGCATGATTGGCGCGGGTTAATCCGGCTTGCCACCAACGGTTCTGTTGGTTGGTATCAAGCATGGGAGGCAGGCGAATGGGCGACCCCTGATCTTGTGCCTGTGTTTGCAGTGTTCGGCGCCAATGCCCGCACATTGGGCACAGGTGGGCGGGCCAAGGGGCCGTTTCGCGCTGCGCTAAAACTCGCGCATTTGTTCAACCGCAATTCTAAGGCCGGCGCCCAGCGTAATATTGCGGCGCATTATGACCTTGGTAATGATTTTTACACAGCTTGGCTCGATCCGACTATGACTTATTCCAGCGGATTGGCGTTGGAAGCAGGCGCGGATTTAGAGGCTGCGCAGCGAACCAAATGGGATGCTTTGGCAGATCGGCTAGGCAAGCCAGCAGAAGTGCTTGAGATTGGCTGTGGATGGGGCGGGCTGGCAGGACACCTCGCCGATAAGGGCGCGCATGTAACCGCGATTAGCCTATCGGAAGAACAGCTGGCCTTTGCGCGCCGCGAACACCCCGATCATATCGCCTTCCTGAAACAAGATTACCGCGACACATCCGGCGAATTTGACGCGATTGTCAGCGTGGAAATGGTCGAGGCATTAGGGCGCGAATATTGGCCAACTTTCATGGATTGCATCGCCCGCAATTTGAAGCCGGGCGGGCGCGCAGCGATCCAATATATCGCCATTGCAGATGATATTTTCGATGCCTACGCCGCCAGTGCAGACTTCATCCAAGCCTACATCTTTCCCGGCGGATTACTGATCCGAACATCGGAATTTTGTGCGCTGGCAGAAGAGCGCGGTTTGGCCTGGCAAGACCAAACAGACTTTGGCATTGATTACGCCGAGACGCTGAAAATCTGGCGCGGCTCTTTTGATGCAGCCGCCAATGAAGGGCGCTTGCCAGCTGGGTTTGACGAGCGCTTTATCAATTTGTGGCGGTTCTATCTTGATTATTGTGAGGGCGGCTTCCGATGCGGCTCTATTGACGTGCATCAAGTGACTCTGGAAAAAGGCACGTAAGGCTCGGCAAGGGCATTTGGGAGAGTGGCATGACTAAAATTATTCTCGGTATTCTGCTTGTTTTGGGCATTGGAGCAGGGGGCGTTTGGCTCTCGCTCGATGATGAAGAACGTGCTCTTGTCAGCAATATGCCAACCGACACCAATGTGCTTTTCTGGTCTGTTGAGCAGCGCGATGCCGCGTTTCGCCGGTTGGATGCGATCCCAGTCCTGGCGCAGTCCAATGTGATTGAAGCAGGCGATGCGACATATCCTTTGCCAGAAGGTCAGCCGCTGGAAGTCGACATGGATGTTGACGCTTATATGGATGAACAGCGGACCGCCGCAATTGTCGTCATTCATGATGGCAAGTTGGTGATGGAAAAATACGGTTTGGGTTTTGATGCCACGGGCAAATGGACGAGCTTCTCTGTCGCAAAAAGCCTGACCTCAACCATGGTGGGAGCGGCGATCAAGGATGGTGCGATCCAGTCGATTGATGATCCTGTATCAAAATATATCAAAGGCTTAGAGGGGTCTGCTTACGCAGATGTGTCGATCGAGCAATTGTTGACTATGACATCGGGTGTCCGGTGGAACGAGGATTACAGCGATCCCAATTCTGACGTTGCCAAGTTCAATAATCATCAGCCAGAAGACGGTATGGACGCCACCGTCAGTTATATGAGCAAGCTGCCCAGACAGGCGCCAGCGGGTGAGAAGTGGGTTTATAACACCGGCGAAACCAATCTGATCGGTGTTCTGGTGAGCGAGGCAACCGGCAAGTCACTGGCTGACTATCTGTCCGAGAAAGTTTGGTCGCGCTATGGCATGCAGCAGGACGCTACGTGGCTGCTAGGCTCAACCGGAACAGAGATTAGCGGATGCTGCGTTCAAGCGGCCACACGCGATATGGCGCGCTTTGGTCAGTTTATTCTAAATGGCGCGGAAATCGATGGAGCGAGTATCTTGCCTGAGGGTTGGATCGCCGCCGCTACGACAAAGCAGGCTGACATAGGCGCACCGGGGCGCGGCTATGGCTACCAATGGTGGACCTATGATGAAGGCAGTTACGCCGCTCAAGGCATTTTCGGACAGGGCATCTTCATCGATCCTAAGCGCAATCTGGTCATCGCTTCTAATAGCAATTGGCCAAAGGCAACGGGCGATGATGTCGGGACGCAGCGCCAAGATTTCTATAAATCTGTGCAGGCCGCAATTGATGCGTCGCGCGCCGGTGAAGCTCTTACAGCTGAATAGCGCGGCAGATGGCGAGAAAGCTTAACGCGCGTGGGGCACGAATTGCTTGAGCAAATTCTCATGCACAATTGGGCTCATTAATTCGCTAAATGCGCAACCTGCTAGGCAATCCTCCCACCAGATAATCTCGGCCTGCATGGAGCTCATATTCGGCAGGGTAAGCCAGCACAATTGGCCGACATGCATGCGGTTGATCGACCGTGCAGAAAAGCCGGAGATCGACAAATCATGGACGATTGTCTGAAAGGCGCGGCCGCCCGACGCCCGCAACTGCGCAGGGATTTCAAGCCTAGTTCTGGGAGAACAGCGGTCCTCCTGCGCGGCAAACTGATATCGATCAATCGCTGATTGCATTGCGAGCATACTCTTGTTCGAAAACCGTCCGTGGTATGAGACGGCAATCATACAAAACACCAAAATCTATCCGGCCGACTGCCAGACAAGTTTAAAGGTATTACCAAGGGTCGGTTGCCAAGGGATTTCGAGACTGGGTTAGGAAAAATTAAGGATATATGGACGCATCCCGCAAACTTCAGCGGTTCGCAACGCGTTCCTTGTGACCAGTTTCAAATCCGCTTTCCAGCAATTCAGCAATCCGAGCCGCGACATCTTCCGGCGGCTTGACTGTTGCCGGATCTTCACCGGGATAAGCGCGGGCGCGCATTTCTGTGCGGGTTGCGCCGGGGTCAAGGATAGCCACGCGAATATTGCCAAGCTTTGCAACTTCTTGGCCGTATGAGTTAAGCAAATTGTCAAAGGCTGCTTTCGTTGAACCATAGGCTGACCAGAAAGCGCGGGGTCCTTCGCCAACGCTGGACGTCAGGCCCACAACGCGCGCTGCTTCTGCGCGTTTCATCATCGGGTCAAAGGCGGCAAGTATCGCCTGTGTTGCCACAACATTGGTCATCAGTGCTTGGTTGAATTGCTTAGGGTCTATTTGCGTCACGGGTGATAGTTGCGGCAAATAGGCCGCCGAGAGCACCATATAATCGAGCGTGTCCCAGCGCCCTGCGATTGCATTGGCAAGCCGTGCCACCGCGTCGCTTTCGGTCAAATCAATCGGGGCGATGGTGGAGGTTCCGCCGTTTGCATGAATGTCATCTTCCACCGCTTCAAGCTTCTTAACATCGCGCGCCGTCAGGATCACATGCGCACCTTTTGCCGCCAGAGCTTTGGCGGTGGCTGCGCCGATGCCCTTGCTTGCGCCAGTGATTAGGGCGAGTTGCCCTTCGAACGGTTTGGTTTCGCTCATATGTCTGCCTTGTGATCGGAAAAGCTTAGCTGGGCTGCTTTTTCTTTGCTCGCGGTGAAATCAGTCAGCGGGGTTGGATATTCGCCAGTAAAGCACGCATCGCAATATTGAGGGGCATTGTTTTCGCGCTTGTCAGAGCCAACTGCGCGGTAAAGCCCATCAATGGAAATAAATGCGAGGCTGTCTGCACCAATATATTCGCGCATTGGCGCCAATTCCATGCGTGCGGCCAGCAGCTTTTCCCGTTCCGGCGTGTCGACACCGTAGAAGCAGCTGTGGGCAAAAGGAGGGCTGGCGACACGAAAGTGCACTTCTGTTGCCCCAGCATCGCGCATCATTTGCACAATTTTTATACTGGTGGTTCCACGCACAAGGGAATCGTCAATTAGCACGATACGCTTGCCTTCAATCAAAGCGCGATTGGCATTGTGTTTGAGTGATACGCTGGATGTGCGCGCACCATCTGTTGGCTGAATGAAAGTGCGGCCCACATAGTGCGAGCGGATAATGCCCAGCTCAAACGGAACGCCTGCTTGTTGTGCGTAACCAATCGCTGCGGGCACGCCGCTGTCAGGAACTGGCACAACGAGATCAACATCTGCGGGGCTTTCAATCGCCAATTCCACACCAATCGATTTGCGCGAGGAATAGACCGATTGTCCCGCAAATACGGAATCGGGCCGGCTAAAATAGACATGTTCGAATATGCAGGGGCGCGGCTTGATATTGCCAAATGGATGCAGCGTTTCAATCGACCCATCAAAGCCGACATGGATTAATTCGCCCGGCTCAACCTCGCGGATCATTTCAGCACCGATAACATCAAATGCTACGCTTTCGCTGGCGAAGACGGTTGCATCTCCGATTTTGCCCATCACTAGCGGGCGAATGCCATATGGGTCGCGGCAGGCAATCATACCCTCTGGCGTCATCACGATTAGCGAGTAAGCGCCTTCGACCATGCGCAAGGCATCTACCAAGCGGTCCACCATGGTTGGGTACCGGCTGGTTGCGACCAGATGGATGATCACCTCTGTGTCAGAGGTCGATTGGAAAATTGCGCCGCGGCTGACCATTTCATCACGCAAAGTGCGTGCATTGGAAATATTGCCATTATGCGCAACGGCAAATCCGCCGCTGGCAAGGTCGGCATAAAGAGGCTGCACATTGCGCAAGCCAGAACCGCCGGTGGTGGAATAGCGGACATGGCCCGCCGCCATATGACCAGACAGTTCAGCCAGCGCTTCTTCGGTTGAGAAATTGTCAGCCACATGGCCGGTTCCGCGAACAGAATAGAACCTGTCGCCATCATAGCTGGTGATGCCGGCGGCCTCTTGCCCGCGATGCTGCAAAGCATGCAGGCCCAGCGCGGTAACGGCCGACGCATCGGATGCGTTAATCGCGCCAAAGACGCCGCATTCTTCGCGCAACTTGTCGCCATTGAGGTCTAGGAAGGGGTGGGTCACATTCATCGCGAGACCTGTCTGCTTTTGCATGACGAGAAAGGAGGTGCGTCAATGGCCATCTTGCTGGCCAAATACAAGAGCGGATTGCCCGCTTTGATGCCGCATCCACAATCAGGACGCTCCTCTCCATTGCACGCGGCGGCGCGCCGCCCTACATCGCGCGTTCATCACCACTTATACAAGAAGCCCTTGTTTTGTTGCTTTCACCCTTTGAACGAATGATCGCCAGTCGCTACCTGCTCCCGGGCGGGGGTGAGCGTTTTATCGCTCTGGTCGCAGGGATCAGTGTGGGCGTTGTTATGCTCTCTGTCGCTCTGCTGGTTGTCGTGATGAGCGTAATGAACGGTTTTCGTGCAGAGTTGTTTGATAAAATTGTCGGGCTCAACGGCCATGCCATCGTCCAAGCTTACGGCGGAAAGCTCGAGAATTGGGAAGATGTGCTTGAGCAAGTGCGCGCAACAGAAGGTGTGGTCGAAGCGTCGCCTTTGATTGAGCAACCATTGCTCACAACTTTCAATGGCCGCGCGGTGGCGATCCTTGTGCGCGGCAACACCGATGATGATATCGCAGCCCTGGCTGACAAGGTGATCATGGGCAATATTAGCGATCTTAAATCCGGCGCTAGCAACGTCGCTATTGGCGTGCGTTTGGCGCAGGACATCGGGGCGCGTGTTGGCGACACGATAACGATTATAAACCCTCAAGGGCGATCGACACCCTTTGGAACCGTGCCTCGCCAGATTGGCTATAAAGTCTCTGCCATCTTTGAGGTTGGCATTTACGACTACGACCAAACCTTTGTCATGATGCCGATGGAAGATGCGCAGACACTGCTCTTGATCGGTGACAGTATTGGCATGATTGAGGTGACGGTAACCGACCCTGATCGTGTCGGTGACATTATTGCGCCAATTGAAAAATCACTGGTTGGCAAGGCAGTTATTTCCGACTGGAAAACCATCAATTCGGCCCTGTTTGAAGCCATTCAAGTTGAGCGTGTCGTAATGTTTTTTGCATTGAGTTTCATTGTTTTGGTGGCGGCATTTAATATTCTTTCGAGTCTCGTGATGCTCGCCCGAGCAAAAACCCGCGACATTGCGATCATGCGCACAATGGGGGCGACGCGGCGTTCCATCCTCAAGATTTTCGTAACTACTGGATTTACTGTCGGGACAATCGGCACGGTCGCGGGATTAATTCTTGGGTTTGTCATTTTGTTTTTCCGCGAGCCTATCGTTAGCTTCTTTGCTTGGGTAACAGGGCAGGAATTATGGGATCCTGAAGTGCGGTTTCTATCGACCTTGCCTGCGCGCACTGATCCATGGGAGGTCGCCGGTATTGTCGCCCTGGCTCTGATCCTTAGCTTCCTTGCCACGCTTTATCCTGCGTTTAAGGCGGCTAACACTGATCCAGTTCAGGTGCTTCGTTATGAATAGTCCGGTCGTTAAATTATGCAGCGTTGAGCGCAGCTTTGAGCAAGGCGGCGAAGTCATCGAGGTTCTGCGCGGCGTTGATCTAACCGTTCAACCGGGCGAAATTGTTGCGCTTCTTGGCCCCTCTGGCTCAGGCAAATCGACAATGCTGCAAGCGGTTGGTTTGCTTGAAGGCGGTTTTAGTGGCTCGATCGCCATTGCCGGTATCGAAGCCAGCGCGCTGCCATCTGATGGGCGAACCAAGGTTCGGCGCGATCATCTGGGCTTTGTCTATCAATTCCACCACCTTTTGCCTGATTTTAACGCACTCGAAAACGTCGTTATGCCGCAAATGGTGGCGGGCGCAGATCGGGCTGAAGCCGGCGCACGCGCAGAGCATTTGCTGACCGCTTTGGGCCTCGAGCACAGGCTCACTCACCGGCCAAGTCAGCTTTCTGGAGGTGAACAACAGCGCGTTGCTGTGGCGCGGGCTTTAGCCAATCGGCCAACGCTGGTTCTGGCGGATGAGCCGACCGGTAACCTCGATGAAGTTACAGCGGACCGCGTGCTGGGCCAGTTTTTGGAATTGGTGCGGGGCGAGGGCAGCGCTGCTCTTGTCGCAACCCATAATGAGCGCCTTGCCGCCCGGATGGACCGGGTTGTGCGGCTGCATGAAGGAAAACTCGTATGACCTCTATCGCTGATTTCACCGTCACAACCAATCGCGGCGAAAACCTCGATCTGGCGTCAAAAAAGGGTCAGGTTCTATTGGTTGTGAACACTGCGTCCAAATGTGGTTTCACCCCGCAATATGATGGGCTGGAAAATGTCTTTCAACAATTCAAGGACAAGGGTTTTGAAGTCCTCGGATTTCCGTGCAATCAATTTGGCGGACAAGAACCGGGCAATGCGGATGAAATCGCGGAATTTTGCAAGCTTAATCACGGCGTGACATTTCCCTTGATGGCAAAGGTCGATGTGAACGGGCCGGATGCATCCCCGCTCTATGATTGGATGAAGGGCGAGGCCAAAGGCCTAATGGGCTCCAAAGGCATCAAATGGAACTTCACCAAATTCCTAATCAACCGCGATGGTGAAGTGGTCCGGCGTTACGGCCCGCAGGACAAACCAGAAGCCATCGTCGAAGACATCGAAAAGCTGCTTTAAAACTATCCACTAGCTGTGGAGAAATTAGGCGTGCCGAGCCTTTAGATTCTCGGCAAATCGCATAGATTGCGCCGTATGGCTTTTGCTCCCTTTGTCCCTTTGCGCGTCTTATCCTCTTATTCCATGTTGGAAGGAGCGATTGATCCCAAAGCCATTGCGAAATTGGCGAAAGAACGCGGCTATCCTGCCATCGCCATTTGCGACCGCAATGGGCTGTATGGCGCGGTTATGTTTGCAAAGGCCTGCGTCAGCGAAGGCATTCAACCGATCATCGGCACGCTGCTGGGCGTTGTTCGCGAAGGGCGAGAGGGCGAGGAAACGCCGCCCGTCGATTATCTGCCACTCTATGCTCAGGATGAAGCTGGCTATGACAATCTGTGTCACCTTGTCAGCCATGCGCATTTGGCGCGGCCTTTGGAGCTGGAACCGCATGTTTCCTTGGATGATTTGCAAGGGCGTACAGGTGGCTTGATCGCACTAACCGGTGCAGGCGAGGGCGCGTTGACCCGTTTGCTCGCCGAAGGGCAGATGGATCATGCCAACGTCCTTTGTGACCGCTTGCAGGTGCTTTTCCCGGATAGGCTTTACGTTGAATTGGCGCGCAGCGGAGAGGCGGCTGCTGAGCGCGGAGAGGCGGCGTTGATCGATTTGGCTTATGCCCGTGATCTGCCTTTGGTCGCGACCAATCCTGCGCATTATGCAGAGCCGCATTTCCACGCAGCCCATGATGCGATGCTGTGTATCGCAGGCTCCACCCATATCGAGGCCGAAGATCGCGCCCGCTCCAACCGGCAGAGCTTCGTGAAATCCGCGGCCATGATGGAGGAGGCCTTTGCCGATTTGCCCGAGGCTACGGCAAACACGCTGACGATTGCCCAGCGCTGCGCTTATGCGCCGCCCAATCGTGACCCGATTTTGCCCAGTTTGGCAGGCGATTTGGAAGGCGAAGCCAAGGCGCTGGCTGATGATGCGCGCAAAGGTTTGGAAGATCGCCTGGCGCCTTATGGAGAGCTAAGCGAAGAAGAGCGCAAAGAATATTTCGACCGGCTTGATTTCGAAGTTGAGATCATCGTTGGCATGGGCTTTCCCGGCTATTTCCTGATCGTTGCCGACTTCATCAAATGGGCTAAGGATCAAGGTATTCCGGTGGGCCCAGGCCGCGGTTCTGGTGCGGGCAGTGTGGTTGCGTGGGCGTTGACTATTACTGATCTTGATCCGCTGAAACTTGGCCTGCTTTTCGAGCGGTTCTTGAACCCAGAACGCGTTTCCATGCCTGACTTTGATATCGATTTTTGCGAGACGCGGCGCGGCGAAGTGATCCGCTATGTTCAGCAGAAATATGGCGAAGATCATGTCGCGCAAATCATCACATTCGGCAAGCTAAAGGCGCGCGCTGTTCTGCGCGATTGCGGGCGGATTTTGCAGATGAGTTACGGCCAAGTGGACCGGCTTTGCAAAATGATACCCAATCATCCAACAGATCCATGGACGTTGCCGCGCGCATTGAATGGGGCGGCTGATTTCAAGGCAGAATACACCAATGACAATGACGTAAAGCGGCTTGTCGACTTGGCAATGCAATTGGAAGGCTTGCCGCGCAATAGCTCAACCCACGCAGCGGGCGTAGTAATCGGCGACCGCCCGCTGGCGCAATTGGTGCCGCTTTACCGTGATCCGCGCTCTGATATGCCCGTGACGCAGTTCGATATGAAGCATGTCGAAAGCTCTGGCTTGGTCAAGTTCGATTTTCTCGGGCTGAAGACGTTGTCGGTGCTGCGCAAAGCGGTGGATCTGCTTGAGAAGCGCGGGATCAGCCTCGATCTTGGCGCGCTCGAATGGGATGACAAAGCGGTCTATGATCTGCTGCAATCGGGCAATACGGTCGGCGTGTTCCAGTTGGAATCCGATGGAATGCGGCGAACGCTTTCTGCAGTGAAGCCCACCAATTTTGGCGATATTATCGCGCTCGTCTCGCTCTATCGTCCCGGCCCGATGGACAATATTCCTCTTTTCGGAAAACGTAAGAATGGCGAGGCGGAAATCGAATATCCGCATGCCAAGCTAGAAGGTATCCTGGCAGAAACTTACGGCATTTTTGTCTATCAGGAACAGGTTATGCAGGCTGCGCAGATATTGGCTGGGTATTCGCTGGGTGATGCGGATTTGCTTCGCCGTGCGATGGGCAAAAAAGTGCAAGCTGAAATGGATGTTCAGCGCACTCGCTTCGTTGAAGGCTGCGCTGAAATGTCGGATATTGAGGCCAAGCAAGCCAATGAATTGTTCGACTTGATCGACAAGTTTGCAGGCTATGGTTTCAACAAATCGCACGCTGCGGCTTACGCATTGCTCGCTTATCAAACAGCATGGCTGAAGGCGCATTACCCTGAAGAATTTTACGCCGCCTCCATGTGTTTCGACATGCACCAATCGGAAAAGCTGACGGTGTTTGTCGATGATGCTCGGCGCTACCCCAATGATCGCGGCGGCATTGAAGTTTTGGCGCCTGATATTAATTCCTCCGAAGCGCGCTTTACTGTCGAACAAACCGATGATGGTTACGCCATCCGCTATGCCTTGGCGGGCATTCGCAATGTTGGCGAGAAGGCGATGGATGCCATCGTTGCTGAACGCGAGGGCAGCGGTAAATTTGAAAACCTTGAGGATCTGTTCGAACGGATGCCGCAAGGTTCGATGAACCGGCGTCAGTTGGAGGGTCTGGCGGGAGCCGGCGGGCTGGACCAGCTGGACCCAAACCGGGCTGCAATCTTAGCCAATGCGGATTTGCTGCTCGGGATTGCCGATGCGGCTGAGCGGGAGCGCAGCAGTGGTCAGGCGGGTTTGTTCGGAGGAGAGGATGCGCCAGCACAAGAGCTGCGATTGCAACCTACGCCGGAATGGCCGCGGTCTGAACGCATGGCGAAGGAGCGCGAGAATTTTGGCTTCTATTTTTCAGCGCATCCTGTGCAGCAACACCGCGCAATCGCCTCGGCCAATGGCGCAAGAACCTATCAAAACTTGATGGAAGCGGGCGCGCCAACAGGCGGACGGGCTTCTGCGCAAATGGCCGCTATGGTAGAAGGTGTCGATAAGGGCCGCACCAAGCGCGGCGCTGAATTTATCCGCGCAGAATTTTCCGATCAATCAGGACAGTTCCGGGCCGCATGTTTTGAAGAATCGCTCGTCGGGCAATTCGCGAAATGGGCAGAGGATGCAACGTGCCTGCTGCTAACTGTGGAGCTGGATTCGCCCAACCCTGATGAGCCCCCTCGCATTACCGTACGCGGGGCACGGCCATTGGAGGAAGTGCGCGGCGCGACCCGCATGATCTTGACACTGGATGTGATGAGCCAAGAGGCATTGCAGGCTTTACAGCTTGAATTGGGAGCTGGTGAAGAGGGTGCCAATGAAGGTGGTAAGGGCGAGGTTGTTGTGCGGCTTCTGATCGAGGAACATGGCAATCCATCACTCAGGCTCGGGCGCAACTTTCAGCTTGATGGAGAATTGGCTGAACGCCTGCAAATGATCGATGGTCTGCGCAAAGTTGAGCTGAAACCCGCGCGTAGCGGGCGAGCAGACTTGAAACTGGTGGCCTAGCTTTCGCCGCTATCCATTGTGTCTTGTTCGGGAATATTCGAAGGCGCGTCTGGCTTTTGAAATACTCGCGTGAAACGCGCAGCTAACAACAATATTGTTGGCGCGATCATCGTGTTAATCATGTCCTTTCCGTGGAAACGCCAAAGGGTCGTTTGGTCAGGGTAGTCAGGAAAATGCAGCAAGCCCTTTCCGTCTACATATTCACCAAAAAGTGCCAATGCGAAAACGGCGAACCAAGGCCGCAGATTATACGCCTTTGCCCGCAGTATAAAGCAAGCCAGCAGATAGGCCAAAACGGAAACATGGATGTGGAGGCTGTCTCGGTCGAGAGATGACAGCTCCACCAAGCTTACCTTGGTCGTATGAATAAGATCAAAAATGTTGTCGGCCGCCTGCGCTGAAGAGTTTCGATTGCCAAGCACTATGCGCATCGGCATGGATGGTATGCAACGGATAAACCGCATTACGGATAATGAAGAGAGGGCAAAAATGCTTGGAGCTATGCAAGACTGGACGATGCGGATCACTCATGTGATCGACGCCGCGGCTCGTGAAAGCGGAGCGCGCGAAATCGTGACGCATTGGGCTGATGGCCATGAAACCCGCACCAATTGGGCAGAAGTTCGCACAGACGCACTCAAAATGGCTCAGGCCTTGGAAGCATTGGGTGTGAAGAAGGGCGACCGCGTTGCTTCATTGGCTATGAACCATTCGCGTCATCTGGTGAGCTGGTACGGCGTAGCTGGCATGGGCGGGGTGCTGCATACGGTTAACCCGCGGCTCTTCGAAGATCAGCTGGAATATATTGTGAACCATGCAGAGGACAAAGTGCTTCTCTATGATGCGGCATTCCAGCCCATTGTTGACAAGATGCGTGACCGATGGACGACTATTGAGCACTATGTTTGCTACGACCCCGCAGACGGATTTGACGGCCACGCTTTTGAAAGCTGGATTGGTGCACAAGACGGCGAATACACTTGGGCAGAGGGCAGCGAGCGCGATCCATGCATGCTTTGCTATACCTCTGGAACCACGGGCAATCCCAAGGGCGTTCAGTACGAGCACCGCTCAACCGTCATGCATGCCATGGCCGGATTGCAGCCATCGGCGTTTAACTTTGGTCCGGCATCTGTGATGCTTCCGGTCGTGCCGATGTTCCATGCGGCAAGCTGGGGCCTTCCGTATGCTGGTGCGATGGCGGGCATCAAATTTGTCTTTAGTGCAGTCAATGATCCGGCGATTCTACACGAGTTGATGATCCGAGAGAAAGTCACCGACAGCGCCGGCGTTCCAACTGTATGGCTGGCGCATTTCCAATATTGCGATGCGCAGAAAATCGATTTGCCGCCATTGAAAGCCGCAACAATTGGCGGCTCGGCTTGCCCGCGTTTTATGATTGAGCGCTTGATGAAAAACGGCACCCGCGTCCAGCATGCTTGGGGGATGACCGAAACCTCGCCCATCGGAACCGTTGGCGGACCGACCAGCGATTGGAATGAGCTCACCTTTGATGAAAAGGTCGACAAAACCGCCATGCAAGGCCGCCCGATTTTTGGCGTAGAATTGCGAACGGTAGACCTCGATGACAACACCGTAGAACTGCCCCGCGATGGCGAGACATCCGGCGCCCTCCAGATTCGCGGACCGTGGATTATCCGCCGCTATTTCAAAGGCGAGGCAGATGCATGCAACAATGATGGATGGTTCGACACTGGCGATGTAGGCATCATCCATCCCGACGGCACATTGCAGCTGACCGACCGCACAAAAGATGTGATCAAATCGGGCGGCGAGTGGATCAGCTCGGTTGAGCTGGAGAACGCCGCAGTGGGCTGTCCCGGGGTGGCAGAAGCGGCCTGCGTTGGCATGTACCATTCCAAATGGGACGAGCGGCCCGTGCTGTTTGTGGTCAAGAAGGAAGGCGAGGATGTGACAGCCGATGCAGTCATGGACCACCTGAAACCCTTGATTGCAAAATGGTGGATGCCCGATGCGGTGGAGTTTGTGGATGATATCCCGCACACCGCCACCGGCAAGATCAGCAAGAAAGACTTGCGGGCTCGGTTTTCTGATTACTCGCTAGAGGGCGCATAGGAGAGAGGCAATTTCTCGCCTTATCCTCCTGAACAAGCCGTTTGGTGTTCTGTCGCAATTTAGCGGCGGGAAAGACGGCGCGGATGATACGCTGGCGCATCTTGTCGATGTGCCGGCGGTCTATCCGGCTGGGCGGCTTGATAAGGATAGTGAGGGCTTGCTGCTGCTCACCGATGATGGGCGCTTGCAGGCGCGCATTGCAGAGCCACGCTATAAGACCGCGAAAACCTATCTCGCTCAGGTTGAGGGCGTGCCTGATGAGACTGCGCTGGATAGCTTGCGCGCAGGTGTCGCCTTGAAAGACGGCCAAACAAGGCCAGCTGAGGCTAAGGCCATAGATACCCCTGCTTTGTGGGACCGCGACCCGCCAATCCGCTACCGCAAAAATGTTGCGGATAGCTGGGTCTCGCTGACCATCTCTGAAGGCAAAAACCGCCAAGTACGGCGCATGACGGCTGCTGCTGGATATCCGACTTTGCGGCTGGTGCGCTGGAGTGTGGGTGACTGGACCGTGGAAGGTTTGGCGCCCGGTGAATGGCGTGAAATTCAAGTTTGAGGAGAGACAAGCATGACCTATTTTATCGACCCATCACCCGATCATTGGAAAGCCTTCAAAGACTTACCGCGCGATGAGCCGATCCACATGCTCAACCTGCTGCGTTTTCGCGGGCTTGCAGAGTATCCGCAAGGGCACGAGCATCACGGTAATGGCTGGAGCGGGCGGCGCGCTTACGAGGAATATGGCAAAACCTCCGGCCCAATTTTCCGCCGGGTTGGCGGCACGATTGCATGGCGTGGCGCGTTTCAGACCATGGTGACGGGGCCTGATGATAAGCACTGGGATGATGGCTTTGTCGCCGAATATCCCGGCGCATCGGCATTTTTGGAAATGGTGATGGATGCCGATTATCAGCAGGCTGTGGTGAACCGGACAGCGGCGCTGGTCGATAGCCGATTGATCCGTTTTAAACCGGGCGCCGAAGGGGATGGTTTTGGGTGAGTGATTCACATGTTCTATCCGTCCGCTATTGAAGAGGCCAAGGCGCATGAGGCGTTTGGTGAAAAAGCTTGGCTGACGCCTTACCTTTTGGGGCCTCCCGAAGGGCACGCTCAAATGCGACCGGTACTTGAAGGAATGGGTGCGATTAACTTGGGTGGTTCGGAGTGGGGCGCGGTTTATGCTAAAGTTCCGATCAAATTGGACCAGAACGAAATTGAGATAGCGATTTCCAAGATTCGGGAATGTGCTGAAAAGTCAGGAATCGACGCCACCTTAATCGACATTGACGCAACTCCAGACGTAGAGACATCGAAATTTTTCACCGTTTGGCAGGGCGATTAAGGTTTCTCTTCTCTCCCGCACTCAAACTTCATTAACCAACAAAACACACACCGCATTATCCAACCGGATCAATGCAATTGTAAAATCGTGTCACTAAACCCTCACCCTAATCGGTGTTTGGAAAATCGGGGACGAAGACATGATCAAATTGTCAAAAAGTGCATTCATTGCAGCCGCGCTTCTATCGAGCAGCGCGGCTTTTGCAGAAGACTCAGGCTGGGCAATCTCAGAGGCAGATGGGCAAGTCTCGATTATGCGCGGCGGTCAGTCCGTCTACGGCGCCGAGGGTACGCGCCTCCAAATTGGCGATGTTGTCCGCACCAGTAAAAGCGGCCGTGCAGTGATCGCACGCGGCGATAAGTTCGTCGTGGTTACGTCCAAATCACAAGTGCGGATTAAACCTGCAACCCAAAAGAGCCGCGTCACACAAATGGTCGAATATTTGGGTGACACATTCCAAGACCTAACCAGTGGCGGCGGACGCAAAAGTGATGACGACAAGCAAGTCGTGGCCGCCGTGGTAAAGGGTTATGGTGACAAGCCCGAAATGCCCACCTCTGCCGAGCTGGACGCTTCGATGAGCACATTTAATCCCAGCGAGTAAGCTGAGTTAAACTTCCTTTAGTCTCGGCATCAATTCCACAAAATTGCACGGGCGATTGCGGCTGTCCAATTGCTCCGCCAGAATGCCGTCCCAACCGTCTTTCACCGCTCCATTGGAGCCGGGCAGGGCGAACAGATATGTGCCGCGTGCGACCACTGCCAACGCGCGGCTTTGCACGGTGCTGGTGCCGATGGTTTTGAAGCTTAGATAACGGAACAATTCGCCGAAGCCGGGAATTTCCTTATCTTGAACGCGGGCCAATGCCTCTGGTGTGACATCGCGGCCCGTAAGCCCCGTGCCGCCGGTCGAGACAATCGCGTCGATACTCGCATCATCGATCCATGCGTTGAAGCGGGCTTCCAAAACGCTGGGATCGTCAATTTCAATCACGCGCTGAGCCAAAGTGTGGCCAGCATCTTTGATCCGCTGGGCTAGAATATCGCCCGATGTGTCATTCTCGGCTGTGCGCGTGTCAGAAACGGTCACGAGCGCGATTCTGATCGGCTTAAATTCGCGGGAAGTATCAACCGCCAACTTGCGTCTCATCATTGCTAGTTTTGAGTGTCGGCTGTGATGCCAATTGCTCGGCAATGGATTTTTCAATTACGGGTCCCGAATCGGGCGCTCGGCGTTCAATCAACCGAGAAGCTGTGCGATATGCTTGCGGCTGAGGGAAGCCAGGCCATTTGCCTTGCGCCATTGCTTCACGCGCTGGTGAGGCTTGGCCTTCTGCGCGTTGATACATCCAGAAATTGCGCATCACGATAGAGACATAGCCGCGCGTCTCCCAATAGGGGATCGATTCCATATAAAGCAGCGGGTCATTCTTATCGTTGATCTCGCTATTCCAGCGAGAGATCGGGCGAAGACCGGCATTGTAGGCGGCCATAATCTTAGGCAATTTGCCTTGGGTCGCGCCGCTATCGCGCAGCATTTCGAGATGCTCTTGGCCAAAGGCAAGATTCACCTCAGGCTTCGACAGATCGCTGGCCGTGCCGCGAACGCCGAGTTTGGAGGCATGGTCGCGTGCAGCCGCTGGCATAATCTGCATCAAGCCGCGCGCGCCCGCTGGGCTGACGACCGATGCGCGGAAATTGGATTCCTGCAAAGTATGCGCAAAGGCTAGGCTAGGATCGACGCGCCAGCCACTGGTGGGCTGCCAATCGGCAACGGGATAGCGCAGCGCGCGCTCAGAAACGGTTCCATAAGGGGCATTGTGCGCCATCCACAATTGCGTGGCTGGCATGCCGAGTTCTCGGGCAAAGCGCGACAGCGCTTGATAATTGACAGGGTCGCCGATTTTTGCCTGATGACGAAGCACTTCGTCGGCAAGCTTGCTGCGGCCAATTTGTGCAAGGCCTGCGGCTACCTTGACGTTGGAATGATTGCGCAGACTCTGCCAGTCTTGGCTGCTCAGCTTTGCACCTTGATCGCCTCCGGGTAGGTTAACGCCCAGCTGTTCCATAGCGAGCATGCCGTAAAGTGTCTCGTCAGCGCGTGCAGCCATCCGCAATTGTTCATCGGCATCACCGGGGCGCCGGCAACGCATATAGCTGCGGCCGGCCCAGTAATGGGATGCTGCGGTCAGCTCAATATTGGTTGAACCATGTGCGCCGCGTGCAAATGCATCAGCGGCAGCGGCGCAATCATTCATACGCCATGCGGCAAGGCCTGCGACCCATTCGCCTTCTGCAACCCATGCGCCGGAACCTTGGCTCACTGTACGCGCAAGGGCGAGGGCGGCACGGTCATCGTTTTCAATGTAAAAGCTCCAG
Organism: Altererythrobacter sp.; assembly: GCA_023299945.1. GTDB lineage: Bacteria > Pseudomonadota > Alphaproteobacteria > Sphingomonadales > Sphingomonadaceae > Erythrobacter. Next base: position 27,595 of record JALZVZ010000094.1, read on the forward strand.
GCGACACGTTGCCGCCATTCGGCGCGGGCTGCTGAGCTAAGTGATGCGTCCACGCCCTGAAGCAATTGCTTTGCGCCTAACGGATCATCGTTTTTAATGCGGTCAAGGATCGCCGACTTTGTCCGGCCCGGCATTGTACCGTCATTAACTGGCTTGGGCCGGATGCGCTTTGATGCGTAAGGTTGTCGTGAGAAGCTGCGCGATTGCGGCAAAGCGGGGATGCCGCTTAAACCGCGGCGCTCACCCAATCGGCTAAGCTGGGCTGCTTGAGGCAGTGATGTGCCATCGTTGAACCAGCCAGCGATTTGACCGGGGCTGACCTTTGGGCTGTTGGCATGGGTGTAATATTCTGCGCGGGCAACTTGATGCAGTAATCCGCCTTGGCGCGAATTGAGCATGCTTTCCACGCGGTCCCATTGTTGGCGGTCAATTGCGCTGAACAGGTCGCGGTAAAAGCTTTGCTCTGAATTGCTCAACACAGTGGGGATTGCACTGCCGCGATCAGATACGCGGAAATTGTCAGAGCTGGAATTGGCGCTGGCCGGCAAGGCCGCCACTCCGACAAAGCCAGCGAGACACAGTTTAGCAATTTGCCAGTTTTTATTCTTGTTCATTAAACCAACCGTTCCGTATTTTCACCCAGCGCCGCCAAAACCTAGCTTTCAATGATGGGGATCCCATCAAGCCGCCTAAGCTTTCAGCAACAAACAACGGGGTTGTGCGGTTGTCATGGTTAATTTGTTGTAAACTACCAGCCTCTTTTTGCAGCTCTTCCGCCGCTCCGTGCTGCAAAAGCGGTAGGATGTGCGAACCGAAGGCAAGGACGCGCTTTGGGTGGGCCAGGGCGATGTGCAAATGCAGCACCTCGGCGTAACCCTTGAGTGCCAAATCGCTTCCATCCGCCATGGGAGTATCGCGCGGAAGGGCCGAGGCGTAATAGACATCCTCAGTTGCAATCGCGCTGGCCTTGAGGATTTTCTCCAATAATTGCCCTTGGGCACCGCTGAGCAATTGCGCGCCATCGTCGGCTGCTGGATCGAGCACCAGCACCATCAATTCAGCGCTAGCCTTACCGCGAGGAGCAATGCGCCCGCGCGGGCCGATTGCGTCCAATGCTGGGTCTTCGAGCCACCACGCATGAAAAGCATCCAAATTGTCTGGCGCGGTGCCTTTTGGCAAAATCCGCAGGACTTCCGGTTTTTTCTCTGGCTCTGGTTCGAGTTTTGCCGCGCGTCTAGCAGGCGCTGCTTTGTCCGGCTCTGAAGCTTCTGCTTCGGCAAGCCAATCCGTAACGTCATCGGCAAAATCAAAGTCCACGCCAGCACTGCGCCACCATTCGATGGCCGCGCCGAATTGATCGGTTAAAGATGGGGGTTGGGTGGTCATACTCTTCATTGCGGGTCTTGACCTTCAAAGGCTCAGCAATCAAGGCTTAACGGCAATTTGAACACGAATTTATCGGTAAGATAGGAAGCACAGATGAGCGAACGGGAATCCATGCCATGTGATGTGGTGATTGTAGGCGGCGGGCCAGCGGGTCTATCGGCGGCAATCCGGCTGAAACAGCTCAATGAAGAGCTCGAAGTGGTGGTACTGGAAAAGGGCTCTGAAATCGGCGCGCATATTCTTTCCGGCGCAGTCGTGGACCCGAAAGCTCTGGATGAGCTTTTTCCTGAATGGCGCGATATGGATTGCCCCATGGGGCAAACCCCTGTGACCGACAATTGGCATTGGGCGCTGACCAAGGGCGCAAAGTTCAACATGCCGCACCTGATGATGCCGCCCCTGATGAGCAAT
>JALZVZ010000095.1 GCA_023299945.1 Altererythrobacter sp.
GAGCCTGACGAAGATGGCGACATCGGCGCAACCGGACGGTCACAGGCCGACGCGCCTGAGATTGATGGCAATGTGTTCTTGCGCGGCGCATCACCCGATCTGGCCGCGGGTGATATCGTCAATGTGACCGTCGAAGAAGCGGACGAACACGATCTGTTTGGCGTGATAAACTAAGCGCTCCCATTGGTTTGGCTGCCCAATTTGGGCCGCCAATGAATAGCTATGCAGCCATGCGCGTGGGGATAGCGCCCTGCGTGCGCGCCTGATAAGCCTGCGTCGATGTATAAAGCTGCTGATACTTTGCTATTGTTTGGCGCGACGGGCGACCTTGCCAAACGCATGCTGCTGCCTTCGCTTTGCGCGCTTCATGCAGATGGACTGCTGGCGGAGGATCTCAAAATCATCGGCACAGCACGCAGCGAAATGGATGATGCAGCTTTTCGCAATTTCGCGCGCGAGGCTTTGGAACAATTCCTTCCCGCTGAACGGCGCGGCGGCATGGCGGAATTTCTCAACCGCCTATCCTATCAATCGCTTGATGCGACGACTTTGGATGGTTTCAAAGCATTGGCGACAAAGGTGGGTGAGCCAAAGACCGGTTTGGCCATTTTCCTCTCCACTGCGCCCAGCCTGTTCGAACCCACAATCAAAGGTTTGCAGCATGCAGGACTAGACGGCGAAAACGTCCGGATGTGCTTGGAAAAGCCGCTGGGAACGGACCTTGCAACCAGCTGCGCCATTAATGACGCGGTCGCCAGCGCCTTTCCCGAAGACCGCATTTTCCGCATCGACCATTATCTTGGAAAAGAAACGGTTCAGAATATTCTCGCGCTCAGGTTTGCCAATGTCCTGTTTGAGCCGATTTGGAACTCAAACTATATTGACCATGTGCAGGTCACGGTCGCTGAAACCGTTGGGCTAGAGGGCCGCGTGGCCTTTTACGATGATGCAGGCGCTTTGCGCGATATGGTCCAGAACCACATGCTGCAATTGGTGGCGATGTTGGCGATGGAGCCGCCCACCAGTTTCGACGCCACCGCCATACGCGATGAAAAGGTCAAAGTGCTGCGCGCCTTGCGCAAGGTTAGCGCGGCAGAAACCGTCACCGGACAATATCGCTCTGGCGCAATTTCAGGCGAAGCGGTCCGCGGTTATGATGATGAGCTGGGTAAAGACAGCGGCACAGAAACATTCACTGCCATCAAAGCCCATGTCGACAATTGGCGCTGGAAAGGCGTGCCCTTTTACCTGCGCACCGGCAAACGCCTGCCTGAACGCGTCACCGAAATTTTGGTGCAATTTCGTTCAGTGCCGCATTCCATTTTTGATGGCGCAGGCGCCGCCTCTATGATGCAGCCCAACCAGCTTTTGATCGGCATTCAGCCAGAGGAAAACATCACTTTGTCCCTAATGGCCAAGGTTCCTGGCCTCGATCAGGATGGCACGCGTCTTCGCTCCGTTCCGCTCGATATTGCGATGCCCGATGCCTTTGTCGGCGCGCATCGCCGGATTGCTTATGAACGCTTGCTGCTCGACTTGATGAAAGGCGATCAGACTTTGTTTGTGCGCCGCGACGAGGTTGAGGCGCAGTGGCAATGGGTCGATGCAATCCGCAGCGTTTGGGAGGCTGAAGGCGTCACACCCAAGCCTTATCCCGCTGGAACATGGGGCCCCAATGCCGCCATTGCCTTGGCTGAACGTGATGGTGTGAGCTGGCACGATGAATGATCTGCACCCAACTATCCGCAAAGTGACGGATCGCGTGATCGAAAAATCGCGCAGGAGCCGTGGGCGCTATCTTAAACTGATGCAGCGCGAGGCGGACCGCGGACCTGAAAAATCCAGCGTATCCTGCTCCAACCTTGCCCATGCCTATGCCGGTGCCGAAGGTGATCAAGCCGCGATGAAGGCTGGACGCGGTCCCAATATTGGGATCGTAACAAGCTATAATGATATGCTGTCAGCGCATCAGCCCTACGGCCGCTATCCTGACCGCATGAAGGTCTACGCCCGCGAAAGTGGCGCAACGGCGCAGGTCGCTGGCGGAACGCCTGCGATGTGTGACGGTGTTACGCAGGGCGAGGATGGTATGGAGCTGTCGCTGTTCAGCCGCGATGTGATTGCCATGTCCACGGGCGTTGCGCTGTCACACCAAATGTATGACGCAGTTGCCTGCCTTGGCATTTGCGACAAGATTGTTCCGGGCTTGCTGATGGGCGCGCTGCGCTTTGGCCATTTGCCCGCGATCTTCATTCCCTCTGGCCCTATGCCATCGGGTATTCCCAATGCGCAAAAGCAGGAAACCCGCCAGCTTTATGCCCAAGGCAAAGTTGACCGCGCCGCTCTGCTGGAAAGCGAGCTGGGCAGCTATCATTCGCCAGGCACTTGCACATTTTTCGGCACGGCCAATTCCAATCAGATGATGATGGAGATGATGGGCCTGCATATTCCTGGCAGTGCCTTTATCCAACCGGGAACCAAATTGCGCCAAGAGCTAGACCGCCGCGCAGTACACCGCTTGGTTGAATTGTCGGGAACGGGCGAGCGCAACCTGGCGCAATGCGTGGATGAAAAGGCGATTATCAATGCGGCCATCGGCCTGCTAGCGACGGGCGGTTCCACCAATCATGCGATCCACATCCCCGCAATGGCGCGCGCTGCTGGCGTGATATTTGACTGGGATGATCTGAGCGAACTTTCCAGCGCTGTGCCGCTACTCGCCTGCGTTTATCCCAATGGATCGGGCGATGTGAACCATTTCCATGCCGCCGGCGGCATGGGCTATGTCATTGGCGAATTGCTGGAGGCAGGCCTTGCCCACCGCGACATTGTAACCGTTGGAACGGGCGATTTGTCGGAGTATGCTAAAGAACCGGCGCTCGATGATAATGACGCGCTCATTTGGCGCGAAGTTGGCGCAAGCGGCGACGAGACCATGCTACGCCCGCCTTCCCAGCCTTTCCATGCTGACGGCGGGATGAAGCTGCTGACCGGCAATTTGGGACGCGCCTGCTTTAAATCCTCAGCTGTTTCCGACGATCGCTACACAGTTGAGGCCCCGTGCCGCGTTTTCCAAACGCAGGCGGCCGTTGCGCAGGCGTTTAAAGATGGCGAGCTTGAATGCGATGTGGTGGTTGTCGTGCGCTTCCAAGGACCGCGTGCCAATGGCATGCCCGAATTGCACGCGCTGACCCCGCCGCTCGCGGTCCTGCAAGAGCGCGGCTACCGCGTGGCGCTGGTGACAGACGGACGCATGTCAGGCGCATCAGGCAAGGTTCCTGCCGCCATTCACATCACTCCAGAGGCGTTAGGCGGCGGCCCGCTCGCTTACTTGCAAGATGGCGATATCGTGCGGGTTTGCGCAACCACTGGCGCACTATCGACCACCGCGGACCTGTCTGCGCGTACTCCCACGCCCGACCCAGAACGCCAAGTGGGCGTAGGGCGCGAGATGTTCGCTATGCTTCGAAACGGCGCTGACGGGGCGGAACAAGGCGCATCTGCCATGCTCAGCGCAGCGGGCCTATAAATGGAGCTGGTCGCGGTTGATATTGGCGGAACACACGCCCGATTTGCCATTGCCACGCTGGGTAACGCAGGCGCGATCACTCTGGATGAACCGGTCACTCTGCACACCGATGATCACTCCAGTTTCCAGACCGCTTGGGAAGATTACAAAGCGCGCAAAGGCGGCACCCTGCCCTGCGATGCGGCGCTCGCCATTGCGGGCCCAATTACCGAGGAAGTGATCCGTTTCACCAATAATCCGTGGATCATCCGCCCCGCCTTGGTGAATGCCCAAATGGGCACAAAGCGCAATGTGATCGTCAATGATTTCGAAGCGGTCGCGCACGCAGCAGCGCAGCTTTCAGACGAGCATTTCATCCATCTGACAGGCCCGGACATGCCGCTTGCCGAAACAGGCACGATCAGTGTGATTGGCCCGGGCACTGGCCTCGGCGTGGCGCATTTACGCCGCAACGCAGATGGATCACACCAAGTCACAGCAACCGAGGGCGGCCATATCCATTTTGCCCCTGTAGACTCCATCGAAGACGCGATCCTCGCCCGCTTGCGCAAAACACACAGCCGCGTCTCGGTTGAGCGGGTCGTATCCGGCCCCGGCATCGTCGAGATTTATCACACGCTGGCCGCGATGGATGGCCGCGCAGTGGCAGAGGTCGATGACATCACCATTTGGACCAAAGGCACCAGTGGACAGGACAGCCTAGCAGCCGCAGCAGTCGACCGGTTCTGCCTCGCGCTTGGCAGCGCAGCAGGCGACATTGCATTGGCCCACGGCGGCTTTGGCGGAGTGGTCATCGCAGGCGGGCTGGGCTACCGCATCCGAGAAACACTGAAAACATCGGGCTTTGCCCAGCGCTTCACATTTAAGGGACGCTATCAGCAATTGATGGCCAGCATCCCTGTAAAGATTGTCACCCATCCGCAGCCTGGTCTTTTGGGCGCAGCGGCTGCTTTTGCAAAAACATATGGCCCCAAGGGAAACTGAATAATGAATATCGAAAACATCATGCGTCTCGCTCCTGTTGTCCCTGTGATTGTGGTCGATGAGGTGGAGCATGCTGTGCCTTTGGCGCAGGCCTTGGTTGCAGGCGGCTTGACCGCGCTAGAGGTGACATTGCGTACCCCTGCCGCGCTGGAGGCAATTGCCGCAATGAAACAAGTACCCGGCGCAATTGTGGGCGCTGGCACGGTGACCAATCCGCGTGAATTGGACGCGGCCTTGAAAGCGGGCGCTGAGTTTATCGTTTCCCCCGGCCTAACAGAGCCACTGACCAATGCGTGCATTAGTAACAACGCTCCGTTTCTGCCCGGAACAGCCAATGCAGGCGACATTATGCGCGGCATGGATTTGGGGCTGAGCCATTTCAAATTCTTCCCTGCGATGGCGGCAGGCGGTCTGCCAGCCTTGAAAGCCTTGGCAGCCCCGTTTGGCGATGCGAAATTCTGCCCCACTGGCGGCATTAATCTACAAAACGCAGCCGATTGGCTCGGCTTTGCCCCCGTGCTTTGCGTTGGCGGCAGCTGGGTTGCTCCGCGCGGCGCGATTGACCCAGCGATGGTGACGGCATTGGCAACAGAAGCGGCGGCACTGACATCATGAAAACCATCGGTCATTTAATGGAGCGCCTGAAAGGGCTGCACAGTCAGACACAGAAAACCCCGCTGTTCAATCCGGTGTTCCAATTGGGATTGGATATTTCACGCGCTCTAGAAGGCGGCGAGGTTAATCTCGATGATCTGGAATCGCTCGTGGCAGAACTAGAATGCGCCTCGATGCAGGCTCGCTCCAAACGATTGCGCAGGCTGGTTGAGCCAGTTGATCCGGCCAGCAATGCTGAAGCATTGGCCGCCAGTCTGGACATGCCCAGCTATGATGCATTTGCCGCAGGGTGGGAGCGCCCGCAGCTCCACACTGTCTTCACCGCTCACCCCACATTTCTGCTGACACCGGACCAATCAGAGGCTGTGGCAAGGGGCGCAAGCCAAGCTGGCGAGATTGGCACCGAGGTGTGCGTTTCCGGCTCTGAGCGCGAACCGGTTACCCTTTCCTACGAACATGGCCGCGCGATGCATGCCATGGCCAATGCCCAAGATGCGCGCGACACTATCGTTAGCGAATTGCTGGATCATGCTGCGGGCCAATGGCCTGATCAATGGCACGGCCTCAAACCCCTGCCGTTTCGTTTCGCCAGCTGGGTCGGCTATGACATGGATGGGCGCACCGATATCAAATGGTTCGATTCCATCGGTTTTCGCCTTTCTGAAAAAACGCAGCGGCTTGAACGCTATACAGCGCAATTGGAAAGCATTGATGGCGGTCACGCGCTGCTGGATACTTTGCGCAGCGCACTGGCCTACGCCAAAGACCGCGCTGCCGATTTCGCCGCTGATCTCAGCGATCCGCAAGCACTGTCAGATGCGGCCAATCGGTTAACAGCGGATAATCCGGCCAAGCTATTGTCGCTCACCCCGCTGATCGAAGCTTTGGAAACAGAGGCTGCGTCATGCGATCAAGCCCGCGCCGTTGCCCTCAAAACGCTGGCCTGTGCAATGCGCGCTGATGGTTTGGGAATGGGGTGGATCCATTTCCGCGTCAATTCCAGCCAATTGCACAATGCGATCCGCCGCCGGATTGACCCTGACAATACGCTGGATTTGGGCAGCAAGGGTGCAATGGCGACCCTGCGCCAAATCCTATCCGAAGTGCAGCCGCTGCGCACCAATTTCGCCGCTCTTGCGATCGAAAGCTCAACAGCGATCCGGCAATTTCTCGCCATGGCGCAAATCTTAGAACATGTGGATGCCGACGCACCGATCCGCATGCTCATCGCCGAATGCGAGCAACCCTCCACCATTTTAGCCGCGCTGTATTTTGCCAAATTGTTCGGCATTGAAGACAAGGTCGATGTCTCGCCCCTGTTTGAAACCGAAAGCGCGCTGGAACATGGCGGGCGCTTCCTTGATGCGCTGCTAGCAGAGCCGATCTATCAAGCCTATGTCCGCAAACGCGGGCGCGTTGCGATCCAAACCGGCTTTTCTGATGCAGGCCGGTTTGTCGGGCAAATCCCCGCCAGCCTCGCGATTGAGCGTCTGCAAGGCCGCCTGTCACAAGCGATGGAAACGAACGGTGTTACTGATGTCGCCGCCCTTATCTTCAACACCCACGGCGAAAGCATGGGCCGCGGCGCGCATCCCGATAGCTTTGCCGACCGGCTTGGCTGGCCGCTATCGCCTTGGGCCAAGCGACGCTTTGTGCGGGCTGGCATTACGCTGGAACCAGAGGTCAGCTTCCAAGGCGGGGACGGATATATGTTCTTCGCCACACCTGAATTGGCCCGCGCCACCCTCACCCGTTTGGCCGAATTGCGCCCGGCGGATACGGACGCCGATGCGCCCACCGATCCAATGTATCGGCGCACTGACCTCAGCCTCGACTTTTACCGCGCCATTCGCTCTCATCAGCGTGAACATTTGGAAAGCAAAACCTACAGCCGCGCGGTGACCGCCTTTGGGCTTGGCCTCCTCAATGCAACGGGCAGCCGTGTGTCACGCCGGCAAAGTGATCTTTCTGCTGACCGCGATATGAACCTGCGGCAAATTCGCGCAATCCCGCATAATTCCATTCTTCAGCAGCTGGGCTATCCGATCAATATCATTTCCGGTGTCGGGAGCGCGGCCGATGGCAATTACGAGGATGTTGCCGCACTTTTGACCGAAAGCGACCGTGGACGTCAGCTTATCCGCCTTGTGCGCTCGTCCAATGCACTCGCCAGTATTAAGACGGTTGCGGCCTATGGAGAGCTATTTAACTCGGCCTATTGGGCAAGCAGGCCCTATCGCGGCACGGAAAAACATATGTCCGATGCCTGCGAGAGTTTGGCAGAATATCTGACAAAGGATGACCGCACTGGCGTGTTCCGCCGCTTGGCCTCGCGCCTGCGAGTTGATGCGTTGAAATTGCACCGATTGCTGGATTTGATTCCGGATGAAAATCCGCTGGAAGACCGTGAGAACGCCCGCCGCACAATCGGCGCTGCACAATCTTTGCGCCTTGCTTTGCTCCAACATATGTTCATCAAAGCGGTGTCTATCCCAGCCTTTAGCCGCGCGAATGACATTAGCCGCGACGATGTTTTGGAAATGGTCTTTAGCCTGCGGATAGAGGATGCCTTGGCGCAATTGCGGCGCGCTTATCCTACCAGCTTCCCGCAAATCAGCGATTTTGCAGTGGACGCGCCAAGCGATTATCCCGACGGCGACAATGAAGGCTATGGGATGATTGGACGCGATTACATTGACCCGATTGAGCGGGCTTATGGCCTAGTCTTAAGGCTCTCTACCGCGATCGCCAATGAATTCGGCGCGCATGGATAGACCATTCTGATCAAAGCCGCGGCCGCCGAAGGCCTGTAACCTCCTGAAAGTTATTGCCCCAATTTGGGCCAAAATTGGACTGCAGAAGGTTAACTTATGTCAAAACTGCACATTTGATTGGGTAGAGCAGCACTCTACACTAGAATTTTCCGCCATTTTGGCGCATGTTATATCGCATGATGACTTTGAAAAAGACTCTCAAAACACTCGCAGCGAGCGCTCTCGCACTTTTTGGCGGCGCGACTATGGCAGGGGCTCAAACTCTTCCGGCGGTGGCTGCCAACCCAGCGTCAATCGCGATTGACGCCAGCGCGCTGAACGCCGGTGACGAGGCCAGCCTAGGCGACCGCGCGGTGCAAGTTGTCGAACCGGGCTATTCACCCTCGCCCGAACCAATGCTGGCTGATGCGCCAGTATCGATCGCAAGCGCGACCTCTGCTGTGCAAACGAGCGCAGCGGCGCCCATTACCAACGTTATTCCGGCAATCACCGCTCCTCAGGAACGCACTGCTGCTCGGTTAATTTCGAGCCCGATGGTGCAGGACGTGCCCAAAACTCTCGTCGCCCAAGAGAAAAAAGACCCCTTTGTGATCAATTCAATCCTCGAGATTGATGGTCCGATCAAATATGGTGAGTGGTTCTGGGATGATGAAGGCGTGCCGCCTGGACCACTGGTTATGACCGTCGATCTGGATGCACGTGTAATATCAGTTTTCCGCGGCGGACATGAAATTGGCGCAGCTGCGGCATTGCTCGGCACGAAAAAGCACCCGACGCCGTTGGGCACGTTCAAAATCCTGACCAAGGAAAAGGACAATGTGTCTGAAAAATATGACAATGCGCCTATGCCGTGGTCATTGCGGCTGACGTGGAGCGGGATCATGATCCACGGTTCGCAGGTCGAAAATGGCTATGCCAGCCATGGCTGTGTTGGGGTACCCGATGAGTTTGCCGAGAAATTGTTCGGCCTTGCTAAGCTGGGCGACAAAGTCATTATTACACGCGGCGAAACAGCTGCTGTTGGCGATAAGTTACTTTAGTAAGTACATCCGTAGGGGGCAGGTTTCAAAACTGTTGCTCGGCCCGCAATTACGCAGTAAACCTCTGGTTTAATTGGAATTATTCCGATACGGCTCTCGCTTGAGTACGATTGTGCTATTTTCTGTCCGGGCGAGCACTCCAGCAACGTTGGAAGCCTCGCCCAAGTCCAATTTTCGCAGCATATTGGCGGCAGGCCCCATGCCTTGCGTTGCACGGTCAGCGCCGACCAAATGCCCGATCGCACGCATGATAATTCTGAGCGCGACTGGACGGCGCACCGGATGCTCAAGGGCCCGCGAAGGCGTATAATGCACCGCTTCTCTGCCCGCTGAAACACAGGCATCCCATTCCTCATCAGCCAAGGCGCGGACCATCATATCGGCCTCGGCCAAATGCTTTGCACTCACCGCCATTTGCAACGGGTTAAGCCAATCCGCCTCGGCCAGCGCTTTGCGGATGCGCGCCCGATCAAAGCGGTCATCCTCATTGCTGGGATCGCGCATGGGCGTAATACCAGCTTCGCGAACGATTGCCTCAAGTTCGCTTTTTCGCCAATCGAGCAATGGGCGCATTAGCGGCGGCATATCTGTGCCGGTTTGAGCAGGAATGCGCGTGCTTTCACGAATGCCGGCCAGCCCGCCAATCCCGCTACCCCGATTTAAACGCATCAACAGTGTTTCGGCTTGATCATCAGCGTGATGCGCCGTCATGAGCGCAGATAACCCAGCATCAGCTGCCCACTGACCCAGCGCAGCGTAGCGCGCCTCGCGGGCGCCCGCTTGGACATTGCCGGCTGCGACATCGACACACAGCACTGCATGGGGAACGTCCAATTTTTGGCAGAGTTGGCCTGCAAAAGCCGCTTCCCCTGCGCTTTCTTTGCGCAATCCGTGATCGACTGTGGCCGCATGCACTTTGCCAGGCCGCTCTGCATGGGCGAGCAATAAGAGCGCGATACTATCCGGTCCGCCAGACAGAGCAACGCCGACAGCGGCCCCGCTTGGCTCTAGGCGATTAAGGCTTGCGCTAAATCGCGCCGCGCCATCTGGGCCGGATGCGCTATCAATCAGCAGCTCACTTTCTTGCGATTGCTCTCATATTGGTCGGAGAGGCGGCCCGAGGCCAATGCCGGATAAGTTTCACCAAATTCTGCCAGAGCGATGCAAGCACGGCTCGTGTCTTCCATCGCAATCATGGATTGCGCAAGGAACAGCAGACTGTCGCCTGCGCGCGCAGCCTTTTTATCCGACTGATAATTGCGCAGGAACCATGGGGCGGCCTCGCGCGCTTGATTATTGTCGAGATAGGCGCGGCCAAGCAAATTGCGGCCATATGTTGTGCGCCAATGTGAAGGATGTTCCTCCACAAACTTGCTCAATTGCTGCTGCGCTTCTGGATAAAAACCGGCTTGCCAAAGGCGGAAGCCGTAAGAATATTCATCATCTGCCGCATCATCTGTTTGCGGCTTTGTGATGGCTTGCACCGCCGCCACGCGCTGAGCCGAGGGAGCTGTCGCTGCTGGCGTACTGGATGCAGCGTTTGCCTCCAGCGAGTTGGATGCAGACGTTGGTGTAGTAGGGCTTGCCAAAACGGGCGTGCTGCTGGGCGCAGTCATGGAAATGCCGCCATTGGTATCGACGCCTTCGAGTGCGCGAACCCGGATATCGAGGCCAGAGATCGAATTGGTGTTCACTTCGCTCTCAGCCGTTAGGCGCTGCAATTGCAATTCTATCGCTTCGAGACGCGCGAGAATATCGGTTACAGCCGTTGTCGAATTCGGGTTGGTCGATGCGTCAGTCGCACCGCTAGCAGAATCGATTTGCGGCTCAAAGAAACGCCCTTCGCCGCCGGGGAACACACGCCGTTGGAGCGCGCGGACTTCCGCTTCAACCTTGCGCAAGCGCGCCTCTGAAACATCATCTTGCGCCATGGCGGGCATTGGCGTTGTGGCGACTACGCTGGCCGCCAATAGTGGCGCGACAAACCGCAAAATTGGGGATGACATTTCGGCGTAAGCTCCTCAGATCCGTTCAAATTCATATGCTTGGCAGCGCAAGCAAATCGCTGCGACGCCATAGTTGAATAAATCCAACCGCATTTACCATAACGGAATGTGCCCAGCGTGGACAGCCAAGTCGAGCGGATAAACAACCAAAATCGTGGGAAACCCCCGATTGATCGCAATAACAGGCACAACTTAGCCGATTTAAGTGGCTGGCTGCGTGCTTTCCTCAGCCGCAGGCTCTTCAGCACTTCTGGCTAGCAATGCTTCGGCTGAGATCACAATATCACTGACCACGCGCGGCTCTGGATCAAGCACTGGCACGGACTGCCCGCCAATGGTGATGGCGAATGCATCGGGCCGCCCAGTGCGAATTTGCGGCTCAACCGCTTGTGCTGGCACAGTCCATGCCTCGCCTTTTGCCATGAGTTTTTCGAGCAATACATTGCTTGAACCATCATAAAACCGCACCCAAATGCCGTCCTCTTGCGCGGTAAAAACAACCGGCCCATCAGGCGCAACAGCAGCGCCGCTGGCTCCGCCTTCTGTCCCATCTTCGCCGCCTGTTGCATCGGCAAGAGCCGCCGCCGCATCATCGACCAGCGATCCTGGGCTGGCGCCCGTTCCGTAATAGGTGTTATAAAACATGTAAGCGCCAACGCCCAGCGCGATGACCGCAAATAGCGAGAGCCAAGTGAGCCCTGCACCCGGCACTTTGCCGGGATCGCCTGGTTCAAAATCTGCGCTCCGGTCAAGCGTGCCACCTTCAGGGACTTCCAGCGCCATATTCTCGCGCACGCCATCGGCAATCTCTTCCTCATTCTCACCAACAACCCGCGCATAGGTTTTTGCAAAACCAATGGCATAGGTGCGGCCCGGCAGAGAGCCGAACTTGCCTTGCTCCATCAATTCCAAATGGCGGTTGGTGATACGCGTTTTGGCCGAGACCTGTTCGATCGACATGCCCTTCGCCTCGCGCGCTTGACGCAATCGTTCAGCCGCGCCTTGGGGCGCAATATCGGTCTCGGTTGCGACAGCGAGTTCCTCTTCACTCATTTTATTGGCCTTTTTGACCCATGTGGTTAACGCGCATCCAAAAGCGCGGGCGACCTTATGTCAAGCGCATATTGGCAAGCCGAAGTCAGAGGTTACGCCATATGGAGCAGAATTCATGTGCGTTTAGAAAGACATGGACTGCAAAGCATGAAAGCGCACGGCAGGCCCGCTTCCCATCAATCCACTTCAATATCGCGCTGCTTGGCCCATTCGGTGAGCTCATGACGCAGGTTTGCAGCCGGATCGGCCAGCCAACCCTCAACCGCCGCGCTCAATTCGTCCAAGTTAATCTGGCGGACCAAATCCTTAATCGGAGCAATAGCGGCTGGCGTGATCGAAAGTCGCCGAATGCCAATGCCGAGCAATGCCAGAGCCTCTAACCGCCTGCCGCCCATCTCGCCGCAGACGCCGAGGCTTATTCCGGAGCCATGCGTTCCGCGCTCAACTCGCTGCAAGAACCGCAGGATCGGCGCAGAAAGCCAATCATAACGCTCCGCCAATTTGGGGTTTGCACGGTCAGCGGCAAATAGAAATTGCGTCAAATCATTGGTGCCAACAGAAAGGAAGCTGAGTTTGGGCAAAAGCAGATCGAGCACTTCGGCCAAAGCTGGCACTTCGAGCATGGCGCCATAGCGTATTTCTACTGGTACTTTCTTTTTCGCCCGCTTCATAAATCCCAGCTGTTCCTCAAAGACTTTCTTCGCCTCATCAAATTCCCAAGGCTCTGAAACCATGGGGAACATTACATTGAGCGTGCGTCCGCCAGCCGCCTCAATCAGGGACCGCGCCTGAATTTTCATCAAGCCTTCGCGTTCCAATGCCAGCCGCAAAGCGCGCCAGCCCATGGCCGGATTTTCATCATGCACAGCCTCTTCGCTGGAGAGGTAAGGCACGGCCTTATCGCCGCCAATATCGACCGTGCGAAAGACGACGGGTTTATCGCCCGCGGCATCCAGAACATCGCGGTAAAGCCGTGTCTGCTGCTCGCGCTTGGGCAAGGTTGCCGACACCAAGAATTGAAATTCCGTCCGGAAAAGTCCGACACCATCTGCGCCGGTGAGCGGCAATGAACTCATATCATCGCGCAGCCCCGCATTCATCATCACTTCGATGCGCGTTCCGCATTTCGTAACCGGTTCCACATCGCGCAAAGCGGCATAGGCGGCGCGGCGCAGCCTCGATTTGGCAAAGCGGTCTTCGAAAGCCTCCGCCATAGAATTAGAGGGGCGGACTGTGGCAAGCGCTTGATCGGCATCGAGCAATATCTCATCGCCGTCACGGATCAATCCGCGCAGACCACGCGCACGGCCCAGAACCGGCACGCCCATAGCGCGCGCAACAATCACCACATGGGCGGTGAGCGAGCCTTCTGCTAAGATCACGCCCTTGAGCTTGCGCTTATCATATTCAAGCAGTTCTGCTGGGCCCAAATTGCGCGCTAGCAAAATGGTATCACGGCGCAAACCTTGGCTGGCGGCGGTTCCCAATTGGCCCGACACAATGCGCACAAGGCGGTTGGCGAGATCTTCCAGATCGTGCATCCGGTCGGCCAATAGCGGATCATCAATCTGGCGCATCCTTAGGCGCGTATGCTGCTGCACCCGCTCAATCGCCGCCTCTGCCGTTAGCCCGCTATCGATCGCCTCATTGATGCGGCGCGACCACCCTTCATCGTAAGCGAACATTTTATAGGTCTCGAGCACTTCTTCATGCTCGCCGCCCACACCAAATTCCGCCTGGCTGGTCATGTTGTCGATCTGCTCGCGCATCTTATCAAAGGCGCGGTAAACCCGTTGGCGCTCCAGCTCGATATCATCGGCCATGATCTGCTCGATTTGAACGCGCGGTTGGTGATAGACAGCGCGGCCCGCCGCCAAACCTTTGACCAAGGTCAGCCCGGATAGGCTTTGCGTGCCGGTTAGCCCCTCCGAAAGCCCGCTTGCATCCTCTTCATCAACCAATTCAGCATTGGCGATTAGTTCAGACAGGACCATGGCGGTGGTTTGCAGCGCCTCAATCTCGACCTCTTCATATCGGCGCGGATCGACATGCTGGACGCATAATACCCCCACGGCCCGCTCGCGGTAAACGATCGGCACACCGGCAAAGGAGTGAAACTTATCCTCGCCTGTTTCTGGCCGATAGAGAAAGTCGGGATGCGCCTTTGCCTCGGCCAGATTGAGCATTTCATTATTGGCCGCAATCGTGCCGGTCAGCCCCTCGCCCAGAGCCATGCGCGTGACGTGGACGGCTGACTGGTTGAGCCCGCGTGTGGCGAACAGTTCCAGCATGCTGTCGCGCAGCAGATAGATCGAGCACGCCTCGCTATCGAGGCTGGTGCCGATCACATCCACTACGGAATCGAGCTTTCCCTGCGCATGCATACGCGAGGCCATCACCTCGTGCAGGCTGGTCAAAATTTCTCTGGCGGCGGCGGCGGCTGTCATGATGTGGACCCGCCTATAGCAAGCGCTGCAAAATGCAAAATTTCAGCCTATCAAATGGCCCGCTCAAACAGCCTATTCCTAAAGGCGTCTGGTGCAGGCGCTTGGTTCAGGCTGGCGAGTATTGCGCCAGCTCTTCCTTTATTCGCAACTTCTGTTTTTTGAGCGCATGGACAGCAACATCATCAGGCGCCGGACGGTTCAGCTCATCATGAAGTTTTGCTTCAAGATTAGCGTGTTTCGTTTCCAGTGCAGTGATGTGGGACGTTGCCATTATGCGTTCTCCTAAAAGAGTTGTATAACCACGGTTCTCGAACGACTCAGAGACCACTCCGGTCCTTCCAAGTCATATACAATCATATCAGCGCGCACTTGGCAAAGCCTTCCGGTTGGTTACTTATAGTGTTGTTAATGGAATTGGATAAACAGTGCGCGTTCAGCGGCGAAAAGGCGATTTGGGTGAACGATAAAGAACTGACAAAACAGCGGACCGTTCTTTTGTCAGAACATCGCGATCTGGATGCGGCGATTGCAGCCCTGACCGAGTCGGGATCCACCGACCAGTTGCAAATTGCGCGATTAAAAAAACGCAAATTGCGGCTGAAGGATCAAATTTCCGCAATCGAAGATCAATTGGTCCCCGACATTATTGCATAAGCGAAAATTACGCTTTGCAACAATTGTAAGTGCCTCAAAAACGGCCCCTTTTCATAGTGAATCTTCAGTTAATTATTCCCGCAAACTACGAAAAAATAAGGCGAAATACGCAGTAAAACCGTGCCGAGGCGGGACAAGCGCGGCTTTGGTTGCGGACAATTGGTTTAGGGGGCTGGCCAGCAACTGATCACCGGCCTAGCCCAATGATCGGTGTCTAACCCCAGCTCTCTTTCCCGCCCGATTATTGAGGCGCTATATCATGAATCGCTCATGCTGGCCGATGAAGTGCGTGCGGTGTTCGCATTGGGCGTCTGCGATGATTATGCCCGCATCAGCGACCACACGCGCCTTGCCCTGTCGAGCGAAGGGCTAAAGGCAACCACGCGGATGATGCATATTCTGGCATGGCTGCTCAATCAGCGCGCATTTTTGGCCGGAGAGATGAGCGAGCACCAATTGCGCAAGCATGGTTGCCTGCCCGAGGATCGCCTGCCGCGCTACGAAGATGTCGGCAAGCTTGAACTGGGCACGCGCGAGTTAATCGAAGACACAGTGCAATTACACAGCCGCATTGCCCGGCTCGACAATGCATGGCGCGAAGATTTCCTGATGCGCCCCGATGTGCATGTGATGCGCGATCAATTGGGACGCTCCCTCGCACGGCAGCGTTAAACAAAATCCAATTAGGCCGAAGCCAGTGCCGACCTCCATCGCGCCAACCGCTCTGCCCGAACATCTGCATCCATATCCGGCGTAAATTGTGTCAGATTGCCTCGCATGGCTGCGGCGGCGCTTTCCAAATCCTTATGCAGCCCAGCGCCCACTGCCGCCAGCATCGCTGTGCCCAGCGCCGTGGTCTCAACATTGTCAGGCCGCTCCACCGTTAGTCCAAGCATATTGGCTAGGTCCTGGGCCATCCAATTATTCGCGCTCATCCCGCCGTCAATCTTTAGGCTCTGCCATAAAGCCCCGTCAGCCATGAATGCATCAGCCAAATCATGCGTTTGATGCGCCATCGCCTCCAAAGCTGCGCGTGCCAATTCTGCCTTGCCGCTTGCAAAGCTGAGGCCCGTTATCACACCCCGCGCCTCTGCCCGCCAATGCGGTGCGCCCAGCCCAGACAGCGCCGGTACAATCGTGACCCCGCCGCTGTTTTCAACCGATGCGGCCAAGGCTTCTGTATCAGGCGAGGCTGCAAACAAGCCCAAACTATCGCGCAGCCATTGCAACAGGGAACCTGCGACAAACACAGAACCCTCCAGCGCATAGGCCCGCTTTCCGCCTATCTGATACAGAACCGTGCCCAGCAAACGATTGTCTGACGTGGGCATTTCCTCGCCCATATTGGCCAGCACAAATGCGCCCGTGCCATAGGTCGCCTTGGTTTGGCCCGGCGTAAGACAGCCCTGCCCAATAGTGGCAGATTGCTGATCACCCGCCATACCCGTAATGGGCAGCTCTACGCCAAACCATTCTGCTTTTGTCACGGCCAGCTCGCCCGCATTATCGACCACGCGCGGCAAAGCGACATGCGGCACGCCAAGCAAATCGCACAAACTTTCATCAAAGTGATTGCCGCCCAGCTCCATCAACATGGTGCGGCTGGCATTGCTCGCATCAGAAATATGCGCGCCCGACAATTTGAATGTGAGCCAGCTTTCGATCGTGCCAAAGGCCAGCACGCCCTTGGCCGCGGCATCTTTGACCGCATCCACATGCTGGAGCATCCAGCGCATTTTCGTGCCAGAGAAATAGGGGTCAAGCACCAAGCCTGTGCGCCGCTGCACTTCACGCTCATGCTTGCCCTCGCGCAGTTCATCGCAGAAATCTGCCGTGCGCCGATCTTGCCATACAATCGCATTGGTCAACGGTTCGCCAGTGTTGCGGTCCCACGCTACCACCGTCTCGCGCTGATTTGTGATGCCAATCGCAGCAATGCTGTCCGCACCGCCAGCGCCCTCGACCACCATACGCGCGCATTTCAGCGTTTTATCCCAAATCTCGGACGCATCATGCTCGACCCAGCCGCCTTGCGGGTAATGCTGCGTCAGCTCTTCTTGAGCCGTGCCATGCACTGCGCCAGCGCCATCGACCAGCATCGCGCGGGTGGAGGTTGTGCCCTCATCCAAGACCAGAATATATTCGCTCATTGCCCGCTCGCTTCTTAACAGCCCTCAGTCTGAATAGGTGACATCCCGCATGTATAACGCCATAGCACAGTAATGAATATGCCGGAAAAACCATGGCCCACAGGCCTAGCAGAAACGTGCGAACCGCTGGTGCGGCGCGTGCTTGCGCCCAATCCCTCGCCCTATACGTATACAGGCACTCAAACCTATATCGTTGGTAAGGGCTGCGATGTGGCAGTGATTGATCCCGGCCCCAATGAAGCGGCGCATGTGGATGCGATTATCGCAGCGGTTGGCGAGGCAAAAATCACCGCAATCATGTGCACCCATACGCACCGCGATCACTCGCCGGCCGCAGCCCCTTTGGCAAAGCGAACCGGCGCGCCCATCATTGGCTGCGCGCCTTTGGTATTGAAGACAGATGGCCCGCGATCTGATGAGGCGTTTGATACGACCTACGCGCCAGAACGCGTGCTGGTGGATGGCGAGGCGCTAAGCGGTGAAGGCTGGACCCTGCGCGCGGTGCATACGCCGGGACATACATCCAACCATTTGTGCTTTTCGCTGGAGGAAAGCGGCGCTTTGTTTACCGGCGATCATGTCATGGGTTGGTCGACCAGCGTGGTTGTTCCGCCAGACGGTGATATGGGGCAATATATGGCCAGCCTCGACCGGCTTCAGCAGCGCGAAGACACAGTCTATTACGCCGCCCACGGCGCGCCGATCACCAAGCCCAAGCAATTGGTGCGCGGCATGATCGGCCACCGCCGCCAGCGCGAGAACCAAATCCTGCGCTTAATCGGAGAGGAGCCCCGCTCTATCCCCGCGCTCGTCGTGCAAATGTACAAAGGCCTCGATGAACGCCTGATCCCAGCGGCGCAAATGAGCGTAGAGGCGCATTTGCTCGACTGCCAAAAACGCGGGCTTGCAAGCGTGGGTGATGAGGGCGTTTGGGAGGGGAGCAGCCGTTAGGAATGGCGCTTTGGAACAACCGGTTGTAAGGATACAGGGCAGGGTTCACTTTCAAACCCCAACGTGGCTTGACCTATCATAAATTAGTTAGGTCTAAATATTAGAAAGCTAAATGAGGAAGATAGGGAGAAACGCGATGGGTTCGCTGATGTTCTGCAAAGCGCCTTCGCTATTGCCGCGCCGTCGCAAGCTGTGGTTCAGTGCTTTAACTGCATTTGTCGGACTGTCTTCAACGTCAGCCTATGCTCAAGGCGTTGATGCGGGATGCGTCTTATCCGGCGGGCGCGGTGTTCATACTCAAGCGCCTTCAGGTAACGTTATTGGCACGTCACCAAGCGGGGCGAGCGTTTCAGGCATTTTCTCAACGAACATCACAAGCACGGGATATAGCGGCGCGCCGTCGGCTCAAGGTGGCAATCGCGGCGTTCAATTTGATTTCCCGCGAGATAATATTGTAAACCCCGATGCTTTCACGGTCGGTTACACAGTTGACCCCGATGCCGTTTCTGCTTTGGAACAGTTCGTGGTCTGCCAAAGCCCCTACACAACAGAGGGTAATAATGAACCAAGCACATATGCAATTACTTGGACTGGCGGCGGGCAGGCAAGGTTGGTTGCCAATGGTCAGGTAACCCGCGTCCGGCGATCTAATGTTGTTTCTACCGACCTCACATCGCCATTAACATCAGGCGATGAATTGTTAATGGCAGAGTCGATAGCCAATGGTCCTGGCACTTTTGGAAACGGTTTGGCAGGGCCTGATGCTTGGGCGCTTGTTATTGATATGCTGGGACAAACAAGTTCCAATACTGTCTCAGTAACGAAAACTGCTTGCGTGACTCCGACAGCATCCCCTTGTGATATTACACCTCCCACCTCCGGCTCAAACACAACTGGCGAGACTTTTATGGAATGGGTCGCGTTTGATGCAATATTGTCAGTTTTGGTCGTTGCATCCGGTGATACGGCAAGCGGCATCGATGGTATCAATGGGGACACAGATGCGCTCAATGTATTTAGCGACGATAGCTACGCAACCGCTGCGGCGACGATCAGCAACACTGATGTAAGCCTCGCGCCGGGCGCAACCCTTCCGCCAGAACTGACCTTCGACCCAGCCACCGGTACGGTTGGTGTCCTTCCAAACACCTTGGCAGGCCCTTACAGCTTTGATTATCAGTTGTGTGAGGAATTGAACTCAAACAACTGCGCAATCGCAACCGCTGCGGTTGATGTCGCCTCGGAACCATCGCTTGCGATGACCAAAATCGCCGATGATGATGAATTGGTCACAGTCGGCCAGCTTCTCACTTACACATACACAGTCACAAATAATGGCAATGTGAATGTGAGCGGGGTGACCGTCAACGATGCCCATAATGGCTCTGGACCGGCCCCAACGCCAGCCGGCGAAACACTTACTGACAAT
>JALZVZ010000096.1 GCA_023299945.1 Altererythrobacter sp.
CGGGTCATTAGCTCCCACGCATCGCGCAGGTCGCCGGATACCAAACCAGCATCCGCCAGTTCTGTGATTGCATCGCCCAAATGCGGCTGCAATCCAACACCGCTGCGCAATTGTAGGAAATGGACGCAGAATTCCGTGTCCACCAAACCGCCCCGCAGCAGCTTCACATCCATTGGTCCACCGGGCGTTTTGTGTCTCGCTATATCTGCCCGCATGCTGAGCACATCTGTGCGCAATTGCGCATGATCTCGCGTTTGGAGCAGGACATCTGCGATTTGGCCTCGCAGTCTCACGCCTGCACCTGCCCCGCCCGATAGCAACCGCGCTCGGGTCAGCGCCATATGCTCCCAGCTCCAAGCGGTCTCTGCCTGATATTTGGCAAAACTTGTCGTGGTGGTCGCCAAGGGCCCTTGGGCTCCTTGGGGGCGCAGCCTTGTATCCACTTCATATAAAGCGCCCTGCGCGGTTGCAACAGAAAGAGCCGCGGTTACCCGCTGGGCCAAACGGTTGAAATACACCGAGCCGCTCAATGGGCGCGCCCCATCCGATTGCGCATCAAACGCGCCAGTAAACAGGTACACAATGTCGAGATCAGATGCATGGGTTAGCATTCCGCCGCCCAGCCGGCCCAGTCCCAGAACCAGCAATTCAGACCCTGGTATTTTGCCATGAGCACGGGAAAATTCCGCCGCTGCTGCGGTGTGTGCAACGACAATTCCCGCCTCAGCCAACCGGGACAAGCCCGCGGCAATATCCAGCGGATCATGCACGCCTTGGATCAATTGCACACCCAAAGCAAAGCGGTGCTCGCTTGTCACTTGGCGGATTTGGTCGAGGACATCTTCATAGGCCCACTGCTCACCATCGCAGGCCATATCCTGTGCCAAATCCTCCACCGCACCCGGCAATTCCAGGGCACTGCCGTCGATCAAAATATCAAGCAATTGCGGACGCTGCCCCAGCTCATCTGCCAAGGGCGGTGCAAGGGTAAGGACCGCGATCAACTGCCCGAACAATTCTGGCTGAGCCTCAAGCAGCCGGAAGAAGTTTACCGCTGAGGAAGCGTTTTCCAGCACGCTTTCCCAACGCGCCAAAGCTTGATCGGGGGCCGCCGCTTTGGATAGCGCCTCCAATAGCGCTGGCAGCATCGCATCAAATGCGTCCAAAGCTGCATCAGAACGCAAGCTTTGATAGCGCCCATCCCGCCAACTTTCGATCCGTTTTGCCAAGCGCTTGGGTGTCGCAAAGCCAAGGCCAGCCAATTTCTCTCGCAAGGGTTCAGGCTCGGCCAGCGGTATTGGCGAAGCAGAGACGGAAACAGAGGCGCCGCCATCCTCCGCCTCGATCAAAGTGTCATATTCGCGGGCAACCACGTTAGTGATCTGCATCAGTTCAGCCACCAAGGCTGCGCCATCTTTCATGCCGTCCAATCGGGCAACACTGTCCAAAGCATCGCCTGCGGGCAGTGAATGGGTTTGCCGGTCCTCGACCATTTGCAAGCGGTGTTCAAGCACGCGAAGGCGGTCGTAGCAGCGGCCCAAATCATCGGCTTGGCTTTGCTCAATCCGGCCCGCCGCAGCCAGTGCATCCAATGCCGCCCGCGTACCTTTCACCCGCAAGGATGAATCGCGCCCACCGTGAATTAATTGATGCGTTTGCGCGAAAAATTCGATCTCGCGAATACCGCCGCGCCCTTGCTTTAGATTAAAGCCAGGACCCGGCGTAAGCTGTCCGCCAAGATCTGCTTGATTGGCGCGGATGCGCAGGGTTAACTGGCGCACTTCTTCGACCGCACCAAAATCCAGCGCAGAACGCCAAACAAAATTGTCGATTTGGTGAAGGAAATCCTCGCCAGCCGGAATATCGCCAGCCGCTGCACGCACTCTGATAAATGCGGCGCGCTCCCACGCCAAAGCGGAGCTTTGATAATGCGCAAGGGCAGAGGGCACAGAGATTGCTGACGGCGAAACTTCGGACGCGGGACGCAAGCGCAGATCGACGCGAAAGACGTAGCCTTCAGCGGTATTGGCCGACAGCAAGTTGACCACTTCGCGCGCATATCTTTGCGCTGCCTCGGCAGGATCATCATTTTCGCGGCGCGGGAGGGTTTCGGAATCAAACAGTATAATCGGGTCAATGTCAGATGAATAGTTAAGCTCGCTAGCCCCCTGCTTGCCAAGCGCCAGCGCGAACATACCCTTTGGTTCAGCATCGGGCATGCGGCGCGCGATTGCCTCCTTAATCGCTGTGTCCAAAGCGTGGTCGGCAAAATTGGATAGCTCCGCCATCACCCGCGAAAGTGAAAACGCGCCCGCCAAATCGCCAATGGCCAGAGCTGTGGCCAATGCCAGCCGCTCGCGCCGCAACGCCGCGCCCACTTCATCACATCCGCCGCCAGCACCCTGCACCCATTCCAGCGCAGCCTCGCCTTCGCCGCGTTCCAACAAATCTGCTAGCTGCGGCTGACGCGACAAAGCCCGCGCCAAAAATGGCGCCTCATCCCTGGCGCGCTGCAAGGCGGATTGCCAGTCTTTGAGGGTTGCATCAGACATGTGCCTTCACTGCCCCCGCTTGACCCAAGGTGCAAGTTGCGCATCGCGGACATGTGAGGCAAAGAACTTCGCATATATTTTTAAGAGGATGCTTCACACCATGATTAGAACTGCAATTTTGGGCCTGAGCGCGCTCGCGCTGTCGGCTTGCGACAGCGGCGGCACCGGAATGGACGGGATGGAAATCCCCGAAGTCGCAGCAGGCGAACTCTCCGAAGACACAATGAAAGACATCACGCGCGAGCTTTCGAGCGACGAATTCGATGGCCGGATGCCGGGAACAGAGGGCGAGGTAAAAACTGTCGCGCTTTTGACCGAACGTTTCGAGGCCGCGGGCCTTGAGCCGGGCAATAATGGCAGCTGGGTACAAGAAGTGCCGCTGGTTGAAATTACCGGCAAAGATTACGCGCCGCTGACTATTAAGGGAGAGGGCGTTGATATGGCGCTCACACCCAGCACAGATTGGGTCGGGGTCACTTACCGTGAAGACACAGAAACCGCGCTGACCGACAGCGAATTGGTGTTTGTCGGTTACGGTATTAACGCGCCCGAACGTGATTGGAACGATTACGAAGGCCTAGACGTCAAAGGCAAAACCGTGGTTATTCTTGTGAATGATCCCGATTGGCAAAGCGAAGATCTAGAAGGACCGTTCAATGGCCGCGCCATGACCTATTATGGCCGCTGGACTTACAAATATGAAGAAGCCGCCAAGCAAGGCGCAGCAGGGGCAATCATTGTCCACGATACTGCGCCTGCGTCTTATGGCTGGAATGTTGTTGAATCGAGCTGGTCCGGCCCGCAAGCCTATCCTGCGCGCGGCGAAAATCCGCCTGCAATGACGAGAATGAATGGCTGGGTACAAAAGGAAAAAGCCCGCGAAATTCTAAAAGCCGCTGGCGAAGATTTGGATGCATTGTCTGCTGCTGCAAAAACGTCTGACTTTAAGGCAGTGGAATTGGGCTTAACCGCCTCCACCAGCTTTAAAAACGACATGCGTTCGTTCAAATCGCAAAATGTCATCGGCGTGCTGCCGGGCTCTGAAAAGCCTGACGAATATGTGCTGCACACCGCTCATTGGGATCACCTTGGCCGCTGCACACCAGCCCCCGATGGCGATAATATTTGCAATGGCGCGGTTGATAATGCCACCGGCACAGCAGCGCTGGTCGCATTGGCAGAGGCTCACGGTATGGCAGGCGCCCCCAAGCGTAGTCTCGTATTCCTTGCCGTAACGGCAGAGGAATCCGGCCTGCTGGGTGCATATTATTATGCCAGCAACCCTGTCTTCCCATTGGCGCAGACGGTTGGCGGCATCAACATGGATGCGTTCCAAGTAGCCGGCCCTGCCAAAGACGTAACAGTCGTTGGCCCCGGCAAATCTCAGCTGGATGCGTTTCTGATATCAGCGCTGGAGGCCGATGGCCGCAGCATGACGCCCAATCCCAAGCCTGAGGCGGGCTATTACTACCGCTCTGATCACTTCGCATTCGCCAAGCAAGGCGTGCCAATGCTCTATATCGATGGCGGCGAAGATCTGGTCGAAGGCGGCAAAGAAGCGGGCGCTGCGGTAGCGAAAGATTACACCGAAAATCGCTACCACGGTCCCAAGGATGAATTTAATGAGGATTGGGACTGGTCCGGCGTTATGGGCGATTTGCAATTGTATTACCGCATTGGCCGGATGATAGCAGAAAGCAGCAGCTGGCCCAATTGGAATGAAGGCGATGAATTCAAGGCCACCCGCGATGCAAGCTGCGAAGAAGCAGATGCCGGTTGCTAACGCGCACATCCATTAACTGAAAACTGAAAGCCGGTTCATGGCCTCAAATACGCTTCCCCGCCTAAGGGCAGAATGGGAACCGCAAGAGTGGCTATGGATCGGCTTTCCGCATCTGGCGCAGGAATGGCCGGGCGATTTGCTCGCCCGCGCTCAAGAACAAATTGCCGCTTTTGCCAATGCCGTGGCGGATAGCGGCCAACCGGTGCGGCTGGTGGTGCGCGACGCGGTGAATATGGCGCGTGCACGCGAACTCATTAACGATGCAGTGGTGCTGGAACGCCAACGCTATGGCGATATATGGCTGCGGGACACGGGCCCAATTGTGACCTTGAAGAAAGGCTCACCGCTCGCAGCGCGCTTCGGCTTTAATGGCTGGGGCGGCAAATATCTAATGCATGGCGACCAGAGCATTGGCGCTGATTTGGCCGAGAATGCGGGCCTGCCGGTCAAAACATCCAACTGGGTATTGGAAGGCGGCGCAATCGATACAGATGGCAATGGGCTGGCCGTGACGACTGAGCAATGCCTGCTAAACCCCAATCGCAATCCCAATATGAGCCGCGCTGATATCGAATCAGCCTTGGCCAACGACCTTGGCTTAACCCGCGTGCTGTGGCTAGGTGAAGGCCTGATCAATGATCACACAGATGGGCATGTCGATAATCTTGCGCGGTTCGTGGGCGAGGCCCATTTGGCTGTGCCTGAGGCCAGCGGCCAGGATGATCACAATGCCGCGATCTACGCTGATGCGGCGGCTCGCGCGCTTGCGTTCGGACTAAAAGTCAGCCGTTTTCCCAGCGTCGGAGCGATCAAACGCGATGGGTCGATTGAACCGGCCAGCTACGCCAATTTTGTGATCACATCGCGCTTGGTCGTTGTACCAGTTTTTGGCGCGCCCAATGATGACGATGCTGTTGCCGCGATCGCCGCACTATTCCCAGATAGGCGCACGATTGGCCTGCCCGCCGCTGCGGTACTGGCAGGGGGCGGCGGGTTTCACTGCGCCAGCATGCATATGCCTCAATTGCCCGGCTAACTCGTTTCTAAGCTGCGTCTCTAGGCTGCGCGACAGGGTTAA
Source organism: Altererythrobacter sp. (assembly GCA_023299945.1). GTDB lineage: Bacteria > Pseudomonadota > Alphaproteobacteria > Sphingomonadales > Sphingomonadaceae > Erythrobacter. The sequence goes on from JALZVZ010000096.1 coordinate 5,414, forward strand.
CGTTAAGGTTTCTTTAGGATTTGTCCGCAAAGGTGAAGTCATGTCCAAAGCAATCGCTTTCACCCGCCAAAAAGCGGCCCATGCCCCAGATGCAGCGCGGTTTGCGCTCGTATCGGCATGCGCGTTGGCCTTGATCGCGGCTGGACAAGCCTTCCCTATATTGATGTAACCTAACGACCGTTTTTCGCGAATGACGGGATAGGCACATTTGGCCAATCCCTTTCGTATAAGAGCGTAAATTTATGTCCAAGAACTTTTTAGCCCCCTTCATCGGCGTTGTCGCAGCCATGACAGCTGGTACTGTGATTGTCGGCAGCGAAACCGCTGCGCAAGAAAGTGCATCCAATCGGGGCGAGCCTGTCCTGCTCGAATTGTTCACCAGCCAAGGATGTTCATCCTGCCCGCCCGCTGACCGTGTCGCGGCAAAGCTGGACCGCGAAGGTAAAAACGCAAATGGGGGCGTCGTCGTGATCTCGCGCCCTGTTACCTATTGGGACCGGCTGGGTTGGAAGGATACTTTGGCAAGCGAGAGCAATACCCAGCTTCAGCGCGCCTATGCGATGAAAGGCCTGCAAGGGCGCAACGGCGTCTACACCCCGCAAGTGGTTTCAGATGGCACGTTCGGCGTGGTCGGTAGCCAAGAGAACGCTCTGCGCGTCAATATTGCCAAAGCTAGGCGCGTTCAAACCGCTGCATTGCGTTCCAAACGGCTGGCCAGTGGAGCGGTGGCCGTTGGAATTGCAGGCCCGTCTTCTCAAAGCGGCGAATTGGTGCTGATCGCTGTGAAACGCGAGGCGAAAGTCGCGATTGGACGCGGCGAAAACTCTGGCCGCAATATTGCTTACACAAATGTTGTGCGCTCTGAGAAAGTCATAGGAAATTGGAATGGCGCCAAGCAAGGTATTCAGATCAAAGCCGCTGATTTAAAGGTTAAGGGTGCGGATCGTTATGCAGTGGTTCTGCGAGAACCGAATGCCGGTAAAGTGCTGGCAGCAGGCTGGATTAGCTGAGTACGCGCCAAAAGGCTGTGGCTGCCGCTCCTGACAAAACCGTGCCCACAAAAATGCGCCAAGCCGCGTCACTAATTTTGCCAAAGGCTTTTGTGCCCGCCCAATTGCCGGAAATTATCGCTGGCATTAGCGCAAGCGAGAGCGCGAACAATCGCGGGGTGATTTGGCCTAAAGCGAAGCCTGAAACAATCGCGGCAGAAGATGCAATTGTGAAAATAAGCAGCATCGACGGCTTGGCCACAGTACGCGGAATCGCTCGCCCGACGTAGTAAGGCACAACCGGCGGCCCCGGCATGCCCGCAAATCCAGTAAGCAGCCCAGCAGCCACGCCTGTTGCGCCTGTTTGAATCGGGCCGGGTTGATCTGCTGGCCGCTCCGGCAGCATGAACAATCCAAACGCGCCCAAAGCCACTAAAGCAATCAGCAGCCGCGCCAAGTCAGGAGGGGTTATCATCAGCAGAAGCAAGCCTGGTGCCGCCGTCAGCAAAACCAGTGCACCGATAACCCACGCGCTTCGTTCTGCATCTCGAATCAAGCTGCGGATTTCCAGCAGGCCAATAAACAGCATCAGGAAATTGCCAATCATCACCGCCTCAAGCGGCGTCAGCGCCAAAGCGAGCACCGGCACTAGCAGCAGGGCGAGGCCAAAGCCTGCTAGGCCGCGCGCAAATGCCGCAGTGAATGCCGCCGCCATCGCGATGGCAATTTGCGCAGCGCTTAGGTTTTCAAAAAGCTCCACCGCCGGTAGATTAACTCCGAAGATCAGGCGGAGTGGCACCGTCGTTCAGCATTGCAATCGCCTCATCAAGGGACAAAACTTGCTGCTGTTTCTCACCCAAAGTGCGAATGGCAACCGTGCCTTCCTCCGCCTCGCGCATGCCAACCACCAGCAAATGCGGGACTTTCGCTAGAGAATGCTCGCGCACTTTGTAATTGATCTTTTCATTGCGCAAATCAGCCTCGGCGCGAATGCCTGCCGCTTTCAGTTTCGCCAGAACCTCTTCGCCATAAGGATTAGCATCGGTCACCACGCTGGCGACGACCGCTTGTGTCGGGGCGAGCCATAGCGGCAATTTGCCCGCATAATGCTCGATCAGAATACCGATGAAACGCTCATAGGAACCAAAGATCGCGCGGTGCAGCATCACGGGGCGGTGGCGTCCGCCATCCTCGCCCACATAAGTCGCATCGAGGCGTTCGGGCAGAACGCGGTCGCCTTGGATTGTGCCGACCTGCCAAGTCCGCCCGATCGCATCGGTCAAATGCCATTCCAGCTTCGGCGCATAAAACGCGCCCTCGCCCGGCAATTCTTCCCAACCATATTCTGCGTTGTCCATGCCGGCCTCAGCTACAGCATCGCGCAATTCCTGCTCAGCTTTGTCCCAATCAGCATCGCTCCCAAAGCGCTGGTCCGGCCGCGTCGCCAGCTTCACATGGTAGGTGAAACCAAAATCTTTGTAGACGCCATCCGCGAGCGCGCAGAATTTGCGCACTTCATCGACGACTTGATCCTCGGTGCAGAAGATATGCGCATCGTCCTGCGTAAACTGGCGCACGCGCATCAGGCCATGGAGCGCGCCATGCGGTTCGTTGCGATGACAGCAGCCCATTTCGCCCAAACGTATCGGCAGATCGCGGTAGCTGGTGATGCCTTGTTTGAAGACGAGAACATGCGCGGGGCAGTTCATCGGCTTAATCGCCATCCACTGCGCATCATCAGCA
>JALZVZ010000097.1 GCA_023299945.1 Altererythrobacter sp.
GGCTCGTTTCGGTCGTGCCCAGCATGCGCAAGGTTATTACCGGGCTGTTTGCCGCCATTCCTAGCATTGGCACAGTGATCGTAATGCTGGTTCTGCTGTTTTATATCAGCGCAGTGATGGCGACCAAATTGTTTGGCGCCGCCTTTCCTGAATGGTTCGGATCATTGGGCGCATCGCTCTATTCATTGTTCCAGATTATGACGCTGGAAAGTTGGTCGATGGGCATTGTGCGCCCCGTTATGGAGGAGTTCCCATACGCTTGGGGCTTTTTCATCCCATTTATCCTAGTCACCAGTTTCATCGTGCTCAATTTGTTCATTGGTGTGATCGTCAATGCCATGGCCGAAGGGGCTGACGAGGAAGCGCATGGCGAGCGCGAGGAAATCCTAAACCGCCTGCGGGCCATGCAGGATGAGCTCACCGCGCTACGGGAGATGGGGCACGAAGCGGCTGAAAAAGATCGTTAAACGGCTTCTTCCTGTGGAAAGCGCTCTCCCACCTGCGCAAAACCCTTGCTAAGCTTGCTTGATGTCTGACGTGATCGAGCCAACTGATTCCGAACCATCGGGTGCACCCATAGATGGGCCCATTGATGGTATCGTCGATGCGCCCTTCGATAGCGCATTAGAAGAACGCTATCTCGTCTATGCGTTGTCCACCATTACCGCGCGCTCGCTGCCCGATTTGCGTGATGGGTTGAAGCCTGTTCACCGGCGGCTGCTTTGGACGATGCGTCAGTTGAAGCTCGACCCCAGCAATACGTTCAAGAAATCGGCCCGCGTTGTGGGTGAGGTGATCGGTAAATATCACCCGCATGGCGATACGGCGGCCTATGATGCGATGGTGCGCCTCGCCCAGGATTTCTCGCTGCGCTATCCCTTGGTGGAGGGGCAGGGGAACTTCGGCAATATCGACGGCGATAATGCGGCCGCCTACCGGTATACAGAGGCCCGCCTAACCAAAACCGCGATGCAGCTGATGGAAGGGCTGGACCACGGCACGGTTGACTTCATCCCCACCTATAATGGCGAGGAAGAAGAGCCAGAGCTGATGCCCGGCCTATTCCCCAATCTGCTGGCCAATGGCGCCAGCGGGATCGCGGTGGGCATGGCGACCAATATCCCGAGCCACAATGTTGCCGAGGTCATCGATGCTACGCTAGAGTTGATCGACAATCCGCATGTCGAGCATGAACGGCTGATGGAATTGTTCCAAGGGCCCGATTTTGCGACCGGCGGGCAAGTCGTAGACAGCCGCGAGACGATCAGTCAGGCCTATGCCACGGGGCGCGGGTCTTTCCGTCTTCGCGGGCGCTTTTACGCCAAAGAGGCCGAAAAGGCAGAAGACCGCGATACCGGGATTGAGCGGCTGGGCGGCGGGCAATGGCAGCTCGTTATTTCCGAAATTCCCTATCAGGTGCAAAAGGGCAAATTGATCGAGCAGATCGCGCAAGCCATCGCTGATAAAAGGCTGCCGATCCTTGATGATGTCCGCGACGAATCTGACGAACAAATTCGCATCGTTTTGGTCCCCCGCAGCCGTAATGTTGACCCTGAATTGCTCAAGGAAAGCATCTTTAAGCTGACCGAGATGGAAACGCGTTTCGGGCTCAATCTCAATGTTCTGGACGCGAAGCCTGGTATGGGCCGCACGCCCATGGTTATGGGGCTGAAAGAGCTGCTGGAAAATTGGACACGGTCGCAAATCAACATTTTGCAGCGCCGCGCCCAGCACCGGCTTGACCAAATTGCACGGCGGCTTGAGCTGGTCGAAGGCTATATTATCGCCTTCCTCAATCTTGACCGCGTGATCGAGATTATCCGCACAGAAGACGAACCCAAGCCGTTGATGATGAAGGAGTTCGCCCTCAACGACCGGCAGGCCGAGGCGATCCTCAACATGCGTCTGCGCTCTTTGCGCAAGCTGGAAGAAATGCAGCTGCGCGATGAGAAGGACAAACTATTGTCCGAGAAAGATGGCTTGGAAAAACTGCTCGAATCGCCAGCGCGCCAACGCACCCGCTTGAAGCGCGATCTGGCTACCCTTCGCAAGGATTATGCCGAGGACACCAAGCTGGGCAAGCGCCGCACCCGTATCGAAGAGGCGGCCCCCGCGGTTGAGTTTTCGATGGATGCGATGATCGAGAAAGAGCCGGTCACGGTGATCTTATCGGAAAAAGGGTGGATCCGCGCCGCAAAAGGCCATGTCGATTTGGACCAAGAGTTCAAATATAAAGAAGGCGATGCTTTGGCCTTCATCCTGCATGCGCAAACGACAGACAAGCTGCTGATCGCGGCGGAAAATGGCCGTTTCTATACACTCGGGGCGGACAAATTGCCGGGTGCGCGCGGCTTTGGCGAGCCGATTGGGTCCATGGTCGATTTGGAGGCGGAAACGCGCCTCACAGCTATGATTGTCCATAAGGATGGCGGAAGGCTGTTGCTGGCGGCGTCCAATGGCAAGGGCTTTGTCGCAGAGACCAAGGAATTGCTCGCCGAGACGAAAAAGGGCCGCCAAGTCGTCAATCTTAAAGGCGATGCGAGATTTGCTGTGATGCAGGAAATTACATCAGAGCATGACCATGTTGCGGTGGTGGGCGACAACCGCAAATTGGTTGTCTTCAACCTCGAAGAAATGCCTGTGATGGCCAAAGGTCAGGGCGTGATGCTGCAGAAATACCGCGACGGCGGGCTGAGCGATGCCAAGACGTTTAAGTTGGATGATGGCCTAAGCTGGCAAATGGGCGGATCGGGCGAGCGCACGCGCACTGAAAACGAGATGTGGCAATGGAAAGTCGCGCGCGGCGGGGCAGGGCGGATGCCGCCAACAGGCTTCCCGAAGGATAATAAGTTTTAAGGTTTCCTATGGGCTTGAGTTTTCGAAACCTTTATTAAACTGCGGTGCATCGTCTGTGATTTTAACCCATGGCGCCTTTGATCCCACATGGATGTGTGCGGCATAACCCTCATGGCCGATGTCACCATTCATCAGGCCTGCCGGAACAAACCAAATTTTCTTAGCTGCGTCAGTGTGCGGCGTGGGTGATCCACACTCGCTACAGAAGGTATGTATCCAACCGTCATTGTCAAAAGTCGAAACTTCACCCTCTCCTGATAAAAAGGCTAGAGAGCTGAAGCTGGTATAAAACACTGCATTCCCATCTGTGCCCGAAGCTCTTCGGCACTTTGAGCAATGGCATTGGCCTACCGGTCCAACTTTTCCGGTAATTTTGAATGCAACTCGTCCGCAATTGCATCGGCCTGTGAATTGCTGTTCTTTATCCATTAATTGCTTACCTCAAAGCCTCATCCAGCAATTGCATGACGCGGGCCTCATCGGGGAATTCCTCTGCGACCCAGCGCTGCCTGATTTCATGCATTAGGCGCGCAATCTCTGG
>JALZVZ010000098.1 GCA_023299945.1 Altererythrobacter sp.
GAGACATCCTTTGGCCGGATGACAGCCTTCCACGGGCAAATGGGCATGTTCACCCGTGCGCTAACCTATATGCTCTCGCACGGCGCAGATGGATTGAAGCAAGTCAGCGAAGACGCCGTGCTTAATGCCAATTACATCCTGCGCAGTTTAGAGGATTTGCTCCACGCGCCATACGCTGACAGCGGCCCGTGCATGCACGAGGCGCTGTTTGGCGATAAGGACTTTGGCAATGGTCTGACCACGCTCGATCTGGCCAAAGCGCTGATCGATGAAGGCTATCATCCTATGACCGTGTATTTCCCATTGGTGGTGCATGGCGCGATGCTGGTTGAGCCTACCGAAACAGAAAGCAAGGCGACGATCGACCAGTTTATTGCCGCTTTCCGAAGCGTCGCTCAGCGTGCTCTCGATGGCGATGAAAGCATGAAGCATGCGCCTTATTTTGCGCCGCGCCGCCGGCTTGATGAAACGCAAGCTGCACGCAAACCTGTGCTGGCTTGGGAAGGCGATAGGGAGGCCTAACGCCAAGCTCTGCTTGCAATTGCGTGCCAAAGCCGCTTTCATGCTGCTAAACCAAAAGGTCGCTAGAATTTAAACCGAAGGGCGCGCAGCGGGCGTGCCCCTTGGTGCACTATGCGTTAGGGTGACTTTTGGACGAAAAACCAAGCAAAAAGTCTATGGCAAGCGGGCTGTTTCAGCGCGGCTGGCGCAATGTGCGCGAGGCCGGGACGCAGCGCTTGGTTGTGACCTTAGTGTTGCTGTTTGCGGCGTTGCTGGTGGCGGGGCTCTCGTGGAAATTGCCCATTTTAAGAGAGGCTGAGCAAGGCCTCTATGATTTCCGTAGCTATCATCTGGCCGAATATGCCGATCAGGACGAGCGCATGATGCTGGTCGTTTATGATGAGGATACGTTGATTGAGGCGCGCAAACGCTCGCCATTGGATCGCGGCCTGCTGATTGATGCGCTGAAGAATATCGACGGGCTGGGAGCCAAGGCCATCGGGATCGATATTCTGCTGGATCAGCCCCAAGACGAGGACGGCGAGCTCATCGAAACTCTGCGGGCAATGACAACGCCGGTCGCGCTGGCTTATGTCGATGTTGAGGGCAATGAAGAGGACATCACCTACCGCCAGCAAGAATATTTGGAAGCGTTTCAGGCAGAATTGGAAGGCAGCAATGTCATTCCCGCCAGCATCCAGCTCAGCAATGCTTACGGCGTCACGCGGGTATTCCCCGAAATTGACGACAGCAAGCCTGCGTTGATTAGCCGTGCGATGCTGACCGCAGCGGGTGAGGGTGACAAAGCGCTGGCAGGCTATGAAGGGTCGATCAATTTCCGCCTTTGCGCCAATTGCGATGATGGCGCGAATGAAGAGGGTGAGGCGAGTGAAGGCGCTTTGCAGCTGTCCGATGCGCCGCTTTATACCAAGCTTGCGATTGGACTCTATGCTGATCCCGATGTCGCCGCAGCGGTCAATTCAGAATATCCGCTCAAAGATCGCTATGTTTTGATCGGCGCGGATTTGGTGGATGTGGATCGCGTTCCCACTACGCTGACATCGGAGGCTGGGCGCTCCGCCGCCGGCGTGTCTGTGCATGCCGATAAGATCGCGCAAATGTTGGATGGCAAGCGGCTTGCGCAAATCGCGCCGTGGCAAATTTGGGCGCTCACAGCATTGATGATGGTGATGGCGGTGCTCACCGGATTGCTGGAATTTGTCGGCAATTGGCGGATTTATCCGATCCTCGCGGTTCAAGCGTTCGTAGTGCTCGGGCTGCCTTTTTACATGAAATATGCCGGCATCGACACGTATGGATTGCCCGCAGCGGGCTGGATTGCAGGCTGGGTCATCGCCTTCGCCTCTGTCACCTCCGCGGCGCGCGCGTCGGGCGCGGTGCAGCGCAATTTTGCCCAAGGCGCTTTGGGCAAATATCTGCCGCGCGAAATGGCGCAAGAGATTATCGACAAGCCCGATTTACTGGCTCTGCATGGCGAGAAGAAAGAGATTTACGTCATGTTCTCCGATCTGGAGGGCTTTACGAAAATGAGCCATGCTATTTCGCCGGAAATGGTGGCCAAATTGCTCAACCGCTATCTCGAAATGCTGAGCAATGTGGTGCTGGAGCATGGCGGCGTGATCGATAAATTCGTGGGCGATGCAGTGGTCGCATTTTGGGGCGCACCGATTGCCAAGCCCGATGATGCCGACCGCGCCGCACGTGCAGGTTATGCGATATGGGAGGCAGGCGAGGCCTTTCGCGCAGAGGTTGCGGCGATGGACCCAGACTTGCCCAAGATTGGAAAGACGCGTGTTGGCATGCATTTTGGCGAGGCTGTTGTCGGCAATTTTGGCGGGGAAAGCCGCATTCAATATACGGCTCTGGGCGATTCGATGAATACGGCGGCCCGGCTGGAGGCCGCGAACAAAGCGCTCGAAACCTCCGTCATGGCGAGCCGCGAATTTGCCGAGCGCACCACGTTGAATTGGTGGCGCCCGATGGGCAAAGTGGTGCTGCGCGGACGCGCAAGGCCGGTGGACTTGATGGAGCCTGCTCCGAAATTTTCTGAAAAGGATCAAGCCGAGCTAAGCGAAGCGATGGCACTTGTATCGACGCGACGAAATGCAGCAATTGAGGCTGTTGAGGGCATAATTGAGCGAAATTTGGCTGACAAAGGCCTACCCAATCTGTTAAATAGAATGAATAATTTAAATGAGGAGGATGCATATGTCCTTGGCTAAAATCTTAAAAAGCAGCGCGCTGATTGCGTTTGGAGCGGGTGCATTTGCGCTCGCCGCGCCAGCTGCTGCGGGCACTGTGGTGAAGTCATCTGGCCCTTCTGCAAAATCATTTCCTGTCGGTAAAAAGCTGAAAGATACATCGCGCATCACGCTGAAAGCTGGTGATACCGTGACGATCCTTGGCTCTGGCGGAACACGCGTCTTAAAGGGCGCAGGCACTTACCGTGTCGGTGCGCGGGGCAAGTCGACACGTGCGCGCTTTGCCAATCTGGCGGGCAACCGTTCGGCCAATCGGGTTCGGACAGGGGCCGCGCGCGCAGGGTCGGGCGAAGCTTTGTCGCCGAACTTGTGGTATGTCGATGTGACCAAGTCGGGCAAAATGTGCGTGACGGATCTGGCCAATGTCACCTTGTGGCGTCCTGTGGTTGAAAAGGATCAGACGATTGTTCTGGGTCAGCCAAACAACGAATTCACCTATCAAATCACTTTTGATGGACAGGCCAACACACGCCGCGTCGATAATACGCGTTTGGCATTGCAAGAAGGCGCGGAATATACCATCAATGGCGCTGGTGGGGAGAAGCCAGCGACAGTGAGTTTTGTTGTGGTCGAAAATACACCCAACAATGCGGAGACCATGGCCGACACTCTGATCGCTCAGGGTTGCGCGGTGCAATTGGATCTCTTGTCGCGCAAATTGGAGTCGGAAGCCTCGTAAAAAGGTTTGCGCTGCCATTTGAGGCGTGATGGATAAAGAACGGGACGCCTCGGAGCGATAAGGTCAAAGGCCTGCGCTCCAAACAAGCAATTTGCCCATGGGGGGCTAAGTATCTGGCTAAATTGGCTGGAGGCTGGGAGGCACATGTTCGGTTCGGCGTCATTGGGACGATCATATTTTGAGCAATCATTGAGCGCTGGCTTGCGCGGCCTTTTGGTCGCAGCTTTGCTGGTTGTCTGCATTGTGTTCAGCGCATTGGGCGTATCCCCTGCCAACGCGCAAAGCTCCGGCGCGCAATATGAAGGCGTCGCCAGCTGTTCGGGATCAACCTGTCATGGGCGCGCAGAAGGCAATGGCGCGGTTGTCCGCCAAGATGAAATCGCAACATGGCAAGAACCCTCCTCTCCCAGTGGCGCGCACAGCCGCGCCTATGCTGTTTTGGGCAGCCCGCGTAGCCGGCAAATCGCCCGCAGCCTTGGGATTGGTGCGCCAACATCGGCGCCCGCCTGCCTGGGTTGCCACTCCACCTATGTATCGCAAGCAGCGCGGGGTCCGCGCTTTCAAACCTCTGATGGGATTGGCTGCGAGACCTGCCACGGCCCTGCGCAAAATTGGCTCGCCGCGCATTATGCCGCGCCCGCCACCCATGCGGGCAATGTTGCCAATGGCCTGACCCCGCTTGAGCGGCCACAAACCCGCGCAAAAGTTTGCCTTGATTGCCATTATGGTTCCGAGAAAACTGGCCAGTTCGTTACCCATTCAATGATGGCCGCTGGGCACCCGCGCATCAGTTTTGAGCTTGATCTGTTTTCCGCGCTGCAACAGCATCATGATGAAGATGCCGACTATGTTCAGCGCAAGGGCCGCAGTGATAGCGTACGCCTTTGGGCCGTTGGTCAGGCAGAGGCTGTGCGCCGTTCCACCGACCTTTATGCGCAGCCAAAGTTTGGAATGCGCGGGGCATTTCCCGAATTTTACTTCCTCGATTGCCATTCCTGCCACCGCACCATCACCGATGGACCGGCGCGCAAGCTGACATTTGAGACCAATTCTGGGCGCCCGATACCCTTTGGTAATCCGCCCTATAATGATGAAAATATCATCATGCTCTCTGCTGTTGCAAAGGCACTCGCGCCCAATCAGGCCAACAGCTTTATCACCGCTAGTCGCAATTTCCATGGCAGCATGGGCAAGGGTCGCGGCGCAAGCCAGCAAGCCGCGATCAATCTGCGCAACCGTGCAGGCGCTTTGTCCGATGCATTGGCGGCGCGCGGTTATAGCGGCAATGATGCCTTTACTGTGATTGCGACGATCGCAGGCCAAGCAACCAGGCCGCGTTTCACCGATTATGCCGGCTCCGTCCAAGCGGTGATGGCGGTCGATACTTTGCTCAATGCTTTGGTGCGCGAAGGGCGCATTACAGTAGGGGCCGCCGCCAGTATTCGCGGCAATATCAACCGCGCTTATGGCGCCGTTGATGAGCCAAATTCCTATCGTCCGGCCCAATTCCGCAGCGCCTTGGGCGCAGCGGCAGGCGCGATTGGAAGGCTGAAATAATGCGGCTGCTTACACGCAATTGTATCGCAGCGGTTAGCGCGCTTGCTCTCGCATCATGCGGGGGCGGCGGCAGTTCGTCTGCGCCTTCGCCGGTTACGGGCGGTACGCCTGCACCAACGCCCACTCCCGCGGCAGCAGGACGCTTGTTCTCCGATCCAGCGCCCGAGGCACTCAGCGTGGCAGAGGTGCAACAAATTATCGCACAAGCCACCGGCGAGGCGCAAGCGCGCGGCCTAGCGGGCACGATTGCGGTGGTGGACCGCGTTGGCAATGTGCTCGGCGTGTTCGTGATGACAAACAGCCCCGGCCTCACTCAAATCAGCCGCCAGCAAATTGGCGGTATCGCGGCCAATGGTGGTGAAGTCGGCCTACAAGGTGCGATGATCCCCACCACGACAGTGGCCATCGCCAAGGCGGTGACGGGCGCATATCTGTCGAGCGGCGGCAATGCTTTTTCCAGCCGCACCGCCAGCCAGATTGTACAGGAACATTTCCCGCCTGCGCCGACGACGGTTGGCCTTGAAAGCGGCCCGTTGTTTGGTGTGCAGTTCAGCCAATTGCCATGCTCTGATTTGTCTGCGCGCTTTGGCGCTGATGGCTTGATCGGGCCTAAGCGTTCGCCTTTGGGTTTGAGCGCGGATCCTGGCGGCTTTCCGCTGTATAAAAACGGGGTGGTTGTCGGCGGCATTGGCGTGGCCGGTGACGGTGATTACGGCTTTGATCCCGATATCCTGGATGTGGATGTTGATGATGAAGAAGCGGCAGCCTTGGCCGGTATTCAAAGCTTTGCTCCGCCGCCAGACATCACCGCTGACCGCATCAATGTGGACGGCACTTCGCTGCGATTTACCGACATGACCATTGGCGATTTGTCGGCACTGCAAACCAGCTTTGCCGCAGTTGACGGACCAGCGGGCGGATTGGTTGCGGTGACGGGCTATAACAATGGACCGATTACCGCAGGGGTTACTTACGGCACAGCGGCTTCGGGCATTCGGCGCGCGGCGGCATCTGAGTTTGGGTTGGCCGATGGCTATATCCTCACCGATAGCGCAGGCAATCCGCGTTACCCGGCACGTGCCGGAACAGATGGGGGCAGCGTAGCCCAACCTCTAACGCAAGCTGAGGTTAGCGCAGTATTAGAAGAAGCGTTCACCGTGCTCTCACGCAGCCGGGCACAAATTCGCAGACCCCTCGATAGCCGGATGCAAGCGACCATTTCCATGGTCGATACCAATGGCGAGATTCTCGGCATTGTCCGCTCGCCCGATGGGCCAATTTTTGGCACCGACGTTAGTCTGCAAAAGGCGCGCACAGCGGCGTTTTTCTCAGGCGCTGTGGCGGCATCGGATATGCAGGCGGCGGGCGGCGCGATCGCCAATTATGTTGCGCGGGTCCGCACATTTTTGGGCGATCCCAGTGCGCTGACGGGTGCATTTGCCTTTGCGGATCGTTCGGGCGGAAACTTGTCGCGGCCCTATTTCCCTGATGGCGAAGTGGGGCGGCCTGCTGGGCCATTGTCGGTTGATACTCCCGATGAATTCAGCCCCTTTGCCGTGGGGCTACAATCTGACCTTATCGGCGGCAATTTGGTTGCGCATTTGGGGTTTGTCGGATCGGGCGGAACGGCCCCAGATACAGCCATTGGGTGCTCGCCGCTGCCAGCCTCGCCAGCGGGCAATCCGCGCCTTGCCAATGGCATTCAAATCTTCCCGGGCTCTGTACCGATTTACCGCGGCAATGAGCTGATTGGCGGCATCGGTGTGTCGGGCGATGGGATTGATCAGGATGATATGGTCAGCTTCCTCGGCCTGCATAATGGCGGGGTGCGCACGGGCAGCTTGGGCAACGCCCCCAATGATATTCGCGCAGACAGGATCGTGGTTGATTTGGGCGATGCGCAGGTCCGCCTTCGCTATGTGAACTGCCCATTTGCGCCCTTCCTCGATGATCCGGCGCAAAACGTGTGTGAGGGTCTGTAACAGCGCATGTCAGGCGGCGTCTTCCTTGTACCCTTTGCATTGTTGCCGACAGCGGAGGCCTCTGCTGAATCGATTGAAGTCAGCCGGTCTGCAATCGCGGCGCAATGGGCGTTTGAGGCGAGTTTTTCTAGCGCCTTTGCCGAGCGGATCGCGGCTGAAAAGAAGCCAAAATCTGGCCCACCGAAACCATCGGATGTGGTGATTGAAGGCACGCAGAGCGGTGTTCCAGATGACGAGGCCAAAGACGAGATAACGAGGCAAAACCCTCAGACCAGCCAAGATCCCGACGCATTTGGCCTCCCCGATGCGCAGATAATTGATGGCCGGCGGCGGCCTGATAACACCGAAAATCTGCCTGAGCGGATTGATCAAACCAATGTCGGCGCGGTGCGTGCGCCACCTCCAGAAGCCTTTCCAACCGATCAAATTCCGATCCCTGACCGCTGGCGGTTGGCGGAAAGTTTGGGCATCATCAAAGAGGACGTATTCGACCCCTATAATCAAAATACCTACAAGGGGGATCGGCCGCTTTGCATTCCTACCGATGAGGAGCAAGAGCGCCGCCGCAAATTGCGTGATGCGGCAGCGGCTGCGGGCGAACCAGCGCCCTATGGCAGCGCGGATTGTAAGACGCCTAAGTTCCTTGGATTAAAGGGTGATGATTGGTTTGTCGTCGCCAATGTCATCTCTGATACGGTGATTGAGCCGCGCACTTTCCCGATCCCTGTGGGCGTGCAGACAACCGCTGATCCCGACCGTTTGGATGTGTTTGGCGATACATTCTCGCCGGTTCTATCACAGACATTTATTGCCGGTTTCGCATTGCTCAAAGGCTCCACCGCCTACAAACCACCTGACGTCGAATATCGCGCCACTTTTGCGCTGAACGTCAACTATGTCGATGTGCCGGAGCGCCGCGTATTGTTCGTGGAGCCGAGCAAAGGTTCCAGCCGCCTCGATTATTTTCTCGGCGTGCAAGAATTTTTCTTCGATTATCACTTCCGCAATACGTCTGACCGTTATGATTTCGATTCCGCGCGTATCGGCATTCAGCCGTTCCAATCAGATTTTCGCGGCTTCCTGTTCCAAGATCAGCAGCTTGGTCTGCGGTTTTTTGGTACGCGTGATAACAATCGTTTTCAGTATAATCTGGCCGCTTTCATGCGGTTGGAGAAGGATACAAACAGCGGGCTAAACGCGGTCCTGCAAACACCGCGAAGCGACTTTGTCTTTGTCGCCAATGCCTATCGTCAGGATTTCCTGATTCCCGCACTGACCAGCCAGGTTACCGTCGTTTATAATATGAACCGCGAGAGCGGCGATGTTGAGATTGACGACAATGGTTTTCCCGTGCGGCCAGCTTTGCTCGGCACATTGCGGGGCCGCGATTACGATGTGGTTTACCTCGGATACAATGCCGATGGGCGCATAGGCCGGATCAATGTCACGGGCAGTTTTTATTGGGCCTTGGGCGAGGATCGCAACAGTTTCTTCACCGATCGGCCCGCCAATATCAATGCGCAATTTGCCGCGCTAGAGCTGTCTTATGACCGCGACTGGGTGCGTATTCGGGCATCCGGCCTCTATGCCAGCGGTGACAGCGATCCTTATGATGACAAAGAAACCGGCTTCGATGCAATCTTTGAAAACCCAATTTTTGCCGGGGCCGACACCAGCTATTGGATCCGCCAGACCATACCGTTTGCGGGCGGCGGCCGTGCGGTCAGCATCAATGGCCGCAATGGCATATTGAATTCGCTGCGTTCTTCCAAAGAGCAAGGCCAATCCAACTTCAACAATCCAGGCACAATGCTGGTCGGGTTGGGCGCAGATTTCGACCTGACGCCAGACTTTCGTATCTCTGCCAATGCCAACCATTTGTGGTTTGAGGATACGTCTTCCTTGCAAGCTCTTCGGGTCGAAGGCTCGATCCCCAAAGACATTGGCTTTGATCTTTCAGCAGCGGCTATTTACCGGCCCAAAGCCAATCAAAATATCGTTTTCCGCCTCTCTGGCGCAGCGCTTAAATCGGGTGGTGGGTTCAAAGACCTGTTCGATAATTTGAATGGCGGCAGCACGTATTATTCAATCCTAGCAAATGTGATTTTGACCTACTGATGCGCATTTTCCGCCTTTTTGCACTTATGCTTGCCGCTCTCACCTTGGGGGCGGCTTTGATGTTTGGAGCCGCGCCTTCTACGATTGCGGCAGAAAAGGAAAAGCCGGTTAAGCGTGATTACACGCGCGTCATTTCTGCGCCAGCACCGGCCACGCAGACAGTGGCAGAAATGCAGGCGAAATCAGATGGCTGTTATTCGTGTCACGTGAAGACAGATGCGCCGACGATGCACACCAGCACGGCGGTGCGTTTGGGCTGTGTCGATTGCCATGGCGGCGATGCGAGCGTGCAGGGAAATAGCTCGCTAGAGCACAATGATCCACTGTATGTTTCGGCGCGTGACAAGGCGCATGTTCTGCCCAAATATCCGGGCAGCTGGAACTTCCCCAGCTCAGCCAATCCTAAGCAAAGCTATTCGTTGCTGAACAAGGAATCGCCAGAGTTTATCAAGTTCAACAATCCTAGCGATTACCGCGTAGCGCGCGAGGCCTGCGGCTCATGCCATTTGCCGATCATTGAGGCGGGCGAACGGTCCTTGATGGCCACCGGCGCCATGCTGTTTGGCGGTGCGGCGTATAACAATGGTATCTTGTCCGCGAAGAATTACATCTTGGGCGAGGCTTATACCCGCGACGGTCAGCCCGCCAAAATCCTCAGCCCAGGCACAAATGGCGTACCGGGAACCGTCACTGACGAGCAGAAAGCGCGCGGTGCAATCGGCACAATGTATCCGCTGCCCACTTGGCATGTGATCCCGCCAGCCGATGTGTTCCGCGTGTTTGAACGCGGCGGGCGCACGATTAACTCGCAATTCCCAGAGATCGGCCTGCCCAATCCAACCGGCTCTATCCAACGTTTGGAAGAACCCGGCCGCCCTGATCTCAAACAATCAAACCGCGGCCCTGGCACAGGCCTGCGCGTTGCGATCCCCGTGCTGAATATTCACAAGACGCGCCTCAATGATCCCTTCACATGGTTTTTGGGCACGAATGAGCAACCGGGCGATTACCGCCATTCAGGCTGCGCATCATGCCACGTCGTCTATGCCAATGACCGCGAGCCACGCCATTCGTTGATCTACGCCAAATATGGCCGCGATGGGCAGTCTGTCACGGTTGATCCGACCATCTCTGATAAGCTCGAAGGCCAAAGCGATAAGGGCCATGATAAGGGGCATGGTGATGTCAAAACGCCGGAAGACCACCTTGCTGAAAAGGGCGTAGACTTCAAAGCCAATTTCTACGGCGAAGACGGCAAGGTGAAGGAAAAAGGCCACCCGTTGCGCCATGTCTTCACCCGCAGCATTCCGACAGCGCAATGCATGAACTGTCACCTGCACCAGCCCAATATCTTCCTCAATTCCTACCTCGGCTATACGATGTGGGATTATGAAAGCGACGCGCCCTACATGTGGCCCGGCCCGAACAATAAGACGCCTAAGCCTGCGAATATGAGCGAGGAAGAATACCAAAAAACGTTCAAGCAGCAGCGTTATCCAACGGCTGCAGAAGTGCGCGAAATCCTCAATCGCAATCCCGAAGGCGCAGCGCCAAAAGGTCTGTGGGGTGACCTCGATTTTCTGCGCAATGTCTATGACCTCAACGAAGAGCTAACCGATACACAGTTCGCCGATTATCACGGTCACGGGTGGAATTTCCGCGCGATCTTTAAGCGCGACCGCGAGGGTAATCTGCTCGATGCAGACGGCAATATCGTCGACAATGATGATCCGGAAAAATTCCGCCGCAAGGATGAACCCAAGTTTGTCGAACCCGGAACGAATCCGGGCAAAGCTGTGCACCTCATGTCGATCCATGCGGAAAAAGGCATGCAATGCGCCGACTGCCATTACGCGCAGGATAGCCACGGCAATGGCCTGATTTATGGCGAGGTCGCCAATGCGATTGAGATTGGCTGTAAGGATTGCCACGGCACAGCAGACGCGCTGCCGACGCTGCGCACCAGCGGCCCGGCCGCTCCGCCAAAGGGTCACAATATGGCTCTGCTGCGCAACCCTGATGGTCAGCGTAGGTTCGAGTGGACTTATAATGAGGGCGGCGAAAAAGTCCTGATCCAGCGCTCTATCGTTGATCCTGAGCTGGAGTGGGAAGTCAGCCTGACCAAGGACAGCGTCACGCCAACCAGCACCGGTTTCAACCCT
Source organism: Altererythrobacter sp. (assembly GCA_023299945.1). Taxonomy (GTDB): domain Bacteria; phylum Pseudomonadota; class Alphaproteobacteria; order Sphingomonadales; family Sphingomonadaceae; genus Erythrobacter. Next base: position 11,282 of record JALZVZ010000098.1, read on the forward strand.
AAGGCTGCACGCGCCAAACTAATGAGCAAATGGGGCGCAGAGGATGGCAGCTTTGCCTTTGGCACTGGTGTGCAAGAAGGCGACCGTGCCCACGGCGAAGAGGAAATGGCGTGCTTTACCTGCCACCTTTCATGGACAACCAGTTGCGGCGGCTGTCACTTGCCGATTGAGGCAAACTGGAAATCGAAACTGCATAAATATGGCGGAGAAACTTCGCGCAACTTTGCCACTTATAACCCGCAGGTTGCGCGCGATCAGATGTTCCAATTGGGCAAGCACCAATCGACCAAGGGCAATCAAGTCGCACCCGTTCGTTCCACTAGCGCGCTGATCCTGTCATCGACCAATATCAACCGCGAGCGCATTTATGTGCAGCAACCCCCCGTGTCCGCCATCGGGTTCAGTAGCCAAGCGTTTGCGCCGCACTTCCCGCATACGGTGCGCATGACCGAGACAAAGCAATGCTCTGATTGCCATCTTTCAGAGGAAGAGGACAACAATGCGATCATGTCGCAATTGCTGCTGCTCGGCACAAATTACGTGAACTTTGTCGGGATGAATGCATGGGTCGGTTTGGACACTGGATTTGAAGCCGTGCGCGTCACCGAATGGGACGAGCCGCAGTCAGTCTTGGGCTCCTACCTGCATAAATATGCCTATCCCGATTATTGGAAAATGCATGTTGAGGACAATGATCGCGAGTTGAAAGATTGGGTGCGCGGCAAGGCGTTTGATGAGGAATTGTCCGGCGAAACCAAAGCGTTTGAAGAGTTTGCAAACGTGCATGAAGGCACGCGCGATGCGGTGCGCTGCCTCCAGCTGCGCGGCGAATATATGTACGTGGCGGAGGGCAAGGGCGGCTTCCGCGTCTATGACGTTGCCTCTATCGGTAATAAGGGCATTTCAGAGCGGATTATCTCCTCGCCATTTAGTGCGATGGGCCAAGACACCCATGTGAAAACGAAAAACGCGACCTGCATGGCGCTGGCAACAAACCAGCCGATCAATCCGCTGCGCAATACCGCTGAAATGCGGGCTGCGAATGAAGAGCAGCCCTTCCTGCCGATCTATTCCTATGCCGCGATCACCGACAGCGTAGAAGGCTTGATCCTTGTCGATGTGAACACGATGGGCGATGGCGAGTTCCGCAATAATAAGCTGAAGCGCGCTATTACGTGGAACGAAGGCGGGGTTTTGAACGGTGCACGCCACATCCATCTGGCGGGCGAGATCGCCTATATTACAGCGGATAAAGGCTTGGTCGTGGTCGACCTTGCCGATCCGATGAACCCGCAAGTGGCCGCTGTGCGCGAGCTGAATGATGCGCGCTCCTCTGCCATCCAATTCCGTTATCTGTGGGTTACAGATGCTGACGGTGTGAAGCTGTTTGATGTCACAAACCTGCGCAATCCGGTTGCCCGTCCAGAGGGCACAGTGCGTATGGCCAATGCGCAGCGTATGCATCTTGCCCGCACTTATGCCTATGTCGCAGCCAAGCAAGATGGCATCGTGATCCTCGATATTACCAAGCCGATGGCGCCCAAAATCTATAAGAAGGTGACGCTGGGCGGGACGCTGAACGATGCAGAGGATGTGGCGGTTGGTTCCACCAATGCCTCGCTGTTCGCTTATGTTGCCGATGGGCAAAACGGGATGAAAGTGCTGCAGCTGACATCACCATCGAGCCAGCCCAATTTCTACGGCTTTAGCCCGGCACCTATGCCAGAAATGATCGCTTGGGCACGGACCAAGGGATCTGCGCTGGCGGTGTCCAAGGGGCTTGAGCGCGACCGCGCGGTGGATGAAACCGGCGGGCAAATGGCGGTCTTTGGCCGGCTTGGCTCACGGCCCTTTACCCGCGCTGAAATGGAGCGCTTGTTCCTGACGCGGGCGGGGGTTCCGTGGAAGGTTTCGGACAAGCCAGACATGCGGGCATGGCAGGGTATCGGCAGCGATGCTCTACGGCGCGCTGCTGCGCCTTATGTGCCAAGCTCGCCTAAACCTGCGCGGATACCGGCTCAGGATTATTCAGCGAACGTGCGGCCTGTTCCTGCTGCGCCTGCAATGAGCGATGAACTGCCACCGGTTGT
>JALZVZ010000099.1 GCA_023299945.1 Altererythrobacter sp.
TTTGCGAGCATTGATGTCGTTTTGCGGCGCGATTTGCGGCGCGAATGCCGGCGCTTGCTGAAAGCGCGCAACGCCACCGCTATTATGGTCACCCATGATCCGGAAGAGGCGATGGATATTGCCGATCAAATCGCAGTCATGGAAGGCGGTGCAATCATTCAGGCTGACACGCCCGCTGCGCTCTATAATGCGCCCGTAACCTTGAGTGTGGGCATGATGTTCGGCGAGGCGCAAAGTGTCGCTGCCACCGTTACGAATGCGGGGTTGGAGACGCCGTTTGGTGTGTGGCCGATGGAGGCGCTGACTACGCCTATGCCAAGCGGCGCGGCTTTGGCCGATTTGCTTATTCGCGAAGGATCTTTGCGCGCTGAACCCAGCGCAGATGGACTGACAGTGAAAGATGTCCGGCACCGCGGGCGCAGTACCGCGATCACGCTTGCCAATGATGCAGGCGCCGAAATTTGGGTAGAGCATGATCATGCTGAAGCCGAGCTTATCGGCTCGCGCTTTGCCATTACCCCCAAACATGGCAGCCTCCTCTCTTTTCTGCGCCCATAAGCCGTTCGCCATTGAACCATTGACTCACTAGGCCAGCCTTATTAAGAATGATTTGCAATAACAACAAGCCCTTCAGAAAGTCTCACTATGATGATCCGCGCAATTCTTGCTTCGGCTGCTGCCCTCGCCCTTGCCGCCTGTTCAGCCGGCGGAGATGAAACCACAGCTGAAAACGGCGCTGAAAACGGTGAAGTGAACCTTTATTCCTCGCGGCATTATGACACCGATTTGGCGCTCTATGAGGATTTCACCAAGGCCACCGGCATTAAAGTCAACCGGATCGAGGCCAAGGCTGATGCTCTGATTGAGCGCGTCGTCAGCGAGGGCGAGTTCAGCCCCGCAGACCTTCTCATCACGGTGGATGCCGGGCGGCTATGGCGCGCAGAAGAAGCCGGCATTTTGCAAGCGTTGGATTCTGAGGTTCTGACCGAGCGCTTGCCTGCCCATTTGCGCCACCCAGATGGCCTGTGGTTTGGCCTGTCGACCCGCGCGCGCATCGTGATATATAACAAGGAGGCAGGCACGCCTCCGATTGCCAATTATGCCGATCTTGCAAGCCCCGCCTATCGCGGCAAAATTTGCATGCGGCCATCGTCCAACATCTACAACATCTCGCTGCTCTCCAGCATCGTCGCCCATGAAGGCGCAGCCAAAGCAGAGGAATGGACCAAGGGCGTCGTGGCCAATTTCGCACGCGACCCTCAAGGCAATGACACCGCCAATATCGAAGCGGTGGCAGCTGGTGAATGCGGCATTTCCATCGTCAACAGCTATTACCTTGCGCGATACACCGCTGAAGGGGCTGAAAACCCAGAAATCATGGATAAGATCGGGATCATTTTCCCGAACCAAAATAGCACAGGCGCCCACGTTAATATCTCGGGCGCTGGCTTGCTGAAACATTCACCCAACCGCGAGAATGCAATTAAGTTCCTTGAGTATCTCACAGAAAAACAGGCGCAGGAATATTTCGCCAATGGCAATAATGAATACCCTGCTGCCAAGGACGTGAAGGCCGGTTCAGCGGTCGAAGCATTGGGCACGTTCAAGCCCGATACCATCAACGCGAGCGAGCTTGGCAAAAACCAAAAGGAAGCGGTGCAAATCTTTGACCGCGCTGGCTGGAATTAAAGCTTAAGCAAACGGTTGGATTAAGGCTGAGCCCACATTCGCGTCAAATTGGCGATGGTCTTATCCAGCGTCAAAAGCTCTGGCGCATCCGCCGGCATTGCTGTGCGCAAAGTCGCCCGTAAGTTGTCCATGTCGAACAAAAGCTCGCGCTTTGCACCATCGGCTATCAGGCTCTCAATCCAGCCGATACAAACTATCCGCGTCCCCGATGTCACTGGCGCAACTTCGTGAATAGTGGAGGAGGGATAGAGCACTAGCGTTCCCGCCTCGCCCTTCACCTGTTGCTGCACGCCAGCATTGTGCACAATCAGCTCGCCTCCCTCATAGCTTGAGGGTTCTGACAAAAAGAGGGTGAAGGACAAGTCGCTGCGCATGCGCCCATCCCCTGTGCCCATCAACGCATTATCAACATGCGCGCCGTAATGGCCGCCATCTTCGGTTTTGCTAACCACAAAATGCGAGAACCGGCGCGGCCGCGCAGCCGCCAGCAAAACGGCATTTTTAGTGATCGGGGCCAGCACACTTTGCCGCAATGCCTGACCAGCTGCATCGCTCATCACGGCCTGATTATTGACCTTAACCTGGCTGGCGACTTTGCCTGCCGTGGCTCGCCCATCCGCCCAGCTCAGCGCGCCGATTTGGTCCGTAATCGCGGCAAGAGTTTGCGCATCATCGATGGCCTGAATGGATAGGATCATAGTTTTTGAGAACCGTTTGCGTTAAGATTTCTTGCCAGTATGTTAGAGCCAAATACGAAAATTGCGAAAGGTTTTACCCTCATGAAGTCAACCATCAAAACTTGGACCACGCTTGGCTTGGCGGGCGCTTTAGTCGGCGGCACGCTGGCTGGATGCAGCGGCGAGCAGGGAGCCGGTGAAGCGGGCGAAGGCGGAAATGATGCGGGCGCTATTGCCGGCGAGGCGGGCGAGGCTGGCGCAGCGCATTCCGCATCGGGCGAGGCCGGTTCAGGTGAAGGCGGCGAAGCGGGTGAAGGCGGTGAGGCAGGCTCCAGCGAAGGATCATTGCCTCTACCACAACGCCTTGCCTTTATGGCCGGTCATGTCGAGGCAGGCCTTGCGCTTTACCGCGCAGGCGATGCCAAAGCCGCCGCGCCGCATTTGCTGCATCCCGTTTCCGAAACGCACGCCGATGAACGCGCAGGCTTGGATGAACTGGGTTTTGATGCCGGTGTTTTCGAAGCGGTATCCGCCGCACTCGAAGCAGGCAAACCTGCTGCTGACGTTGAGCCGCAATTGAAAGCTGCCGAAGCCAACCTTGTCGCTGTGCGTGAAAAAGCGGGCGGCGATCAGGCAGAATTGATCGCGTTCCTGATGGAAACGGTCACCGCAGAATATACCGTCGCGGTAACCGATGGAAAAGTCAGCGATGCTGGCGAATATCAAGACGCTTACGGCTTTGCTGTGGTCGCCAAGGATTTGGCCAGCGGATTAGAGGGCGATGCGGCAATTAAGGTCGCGGGCGAGCTTAACGAGCTGATCGCCATGTTCCCATCTGGCGGCCCGATCCCGCCCGCTGATCCAGCGCCAGTGGGCCAAGTGTCGGCCATGGCATCTCGGGTAACCCTATCGCTTCCTTGATGCGCTACGTCTTTGCTACTTGAGAGCGGGCGATTTCATGCAGCCAATCGGCATGGCGCGGCGCCTTTTTGGTTTCGCTCCACTCCTCCAGCATCGGCTGCGCGACGCGCTTTAGCTCAGCATATTGCTCGTCTGTGCCAATGTCAGTCGCCAGCTCAACGCGGTGGCCATTGGGGTCAAAGAAATAGATCGATTTGAAAATCCCGTGATGCGTCGGGCCAAGCACGTCGATGCCCTGCGCCTCAACATGCGCTTTGGCGGCTAGCAATGCCTCTTCCGATGGCGCTTTGAATGCCAAATGCTGTACCCATTCCGGCGTATTTTGATCGCGGCCCATTTCGGGCTGATTGGGCAGCTCAAAAAATGCAAGGATATTGCCGTTCCCCGCATCCAGAAACACATGCATATAGGGGTCATATTCGCCGGTTGACGGCACGTGATCCTCAGCAAAGGCAGTGGTGTATTCCATGCCCATAACGCGGCCATACCATTCGACCGTTTCAGCTGCATCCTTGCAGCGATAGGCAACATGATGGACGCCGCCCAATTGTACCGGATGCGTCATTGGGCTGGCTCCACATCCAGCACGCCGCGCGCCACTTGATCGCGTTCAATGCTTTCAAACAGAGCCTTGAAATTGCCCTCACCAAAGCCGTCATCGCCTTTGCGCTGAATGAATTCAAAGAAGACGGGGCCTACCTGCGCCTCGGCAAATATCTGAAGCAGCAAACGCGGCTCGCCGCCCTCTGTCGTTCCGTCCAGTAAAATACCGCGCATTTGCAGCCCAGCGGCATCTTCTCCGTGGCCGGGTAAGCGCTCGTCGAGCATGTCGTAATAGGTTTGCGGCGGGGCCGACATAAACGGCACGCCCAGCTTTTTCAGCCGGTCCCAGCAGGTGGTCAAATCATCACAGATAAGCGCAATATGCTGAATACCCTCGCCGTTGAATTCGCGAAGGAATTCCTCAATCTGGCCTTTGCCGCCTTCGCCTTCCTCGTTCAAAGGAATTTTGATCTTGCCGTCAGGCGCGGTCAGAGCCTTTGACGTCAAACCCGTATATTCGCCCTTAATGTCGAAGTA
>JALZVZ010000100.1 GCA_023299945.1 Altererythrobacter sp.
CAGCGGCTTCGTGGATTTCGCCTTCTAGCCTTGCGGTTTCGCCCGCGAATTCTGTCGAAAGCCCAGCAAGTCGCGCACGGTCAACCTTGATCCCCTCGCGCTCCATAGCGGCGACGACTTGGATTAGCGGGCGGTCAACACGGCCATATATCTTGGTTCCGCCCTCGTGGGAAAGGCGCGGTTTCAAGACATGATAGAGCCGCCAGGTCACATCGGCATCCTCGGCGGCATATTCGGTGGCACGGGGCAAATCGACCTCGCCAAAGGGGATGGCCTTTTTGCCTGTTCCGCACACTTCTTTGAAGGATAGGCAGGTGTGGCCAAGGTGCCGGATTGAGAGGTCGTCCATTCCGTGACCGCCGCCCATGCCCGCCTCGCCGCGGCCTGCATCCAGCGCAAAGCTCATCACCATCGTGTCGTCAATGGGGTTCACGGCGACGCCGTAACGGGCGAGCACATTGATATCATATTTCAAATTCTGCCCGATTTTGAGGACGCTTTCATCCTCCAGCATCGGCTTGAGTGCGGCGATTGCTGCATCCATGCTGATTTGCTCCGGCGTCTCGGCCAGCAGATCGGTGCCGCCATGCGCCAGCGGGATATAGCAGGCGTCATTGGGGCCAAGTGCGAGCGACACACCAACCAGATCGGCCTGCATCGCATTCAATGAGCTTGTTTCTGTATCGACAGCGACCGAGCGTGCCTTTGTGGCGCGTGCGACCCAATGCTCCAAGCGTTCGATAGTTTGCACCGTTTCATAGGCGCTGCGATCAACCGGCGGCATATCGGGCAGGGCTTGGGCAGAACCTTCATCAGAACCCTTGTCGCCAGATTTGTCTTTTTTGGGCGGGTTGAGATCATTGCGGCGATCCGGGCTGCCGCTGCCCGCGCCCAGCCGTTTGAGCAGCGAAGAAAAGCCATGGGACTGCAAAAATTCGGCGAGGGGTTCTTCAGGTACGCCGTCCAATTTCAGTTCGTCCAAAGGCTGGGGCAGGGCCGCATCTTCTTTTAACGCCACGAGTATCCGGCTGAGATCGGCCTGCTCGCGGCCTTCGAGCAATCGCTCCTTAAGCTTGGATTTTTTCATCTGAGGCGCATAATCGAGCGCAGCATTCAACGAGCCATGTTCTGCGATCAGCTTGCTCGCAGTTTTGGGGCCAATGCCGTAAATGCCGGGAACATTGTCGACTGCATCTCCCATCAACGCCAGCACATCGCCGACCAGATCAGGCGTGACGCCGAATTTCTCATGCACTTCTTCTAGATAGATGCGCTGGTTCTTCATTGTGTCGAGCATATCGATGCGCGCAGGGCCATCGGGGCCTTCCTTCTCGCCAATCAATTGCATCAAATCCTTGTCGGAGGACACGATGGTAACGTCCCAGCCTTTGTCCTGCGCCGCGCGGGCATAAGAGGCGATCAGATCGTCAGCCTCCAGCCCCTGTTCCTCGATGCAGGGTAGGCTAAAGGCGCGAGTGGCATCGCGGATCAATGGGAATTGCGGAACCAAATCCTCCGGTGCTGGCGGGCGGTTGGCCTTATATTCGGGGTAGATATCATTGCGAAAGCTCTTGCCTGACGCATCGAGAATGACGGCCAAATGGGTCGGGCCCTTTGCCGAATCGAGATCCTCGGCCAGTTTCCACAGCATGGTGGTGTAGCCATAGACCGCGCCTACCGGCGTCCCTTGCGGGTTCGTAAGCGGAGGAAGGCGGTGATACGCCCTGAAAATGTAAGAGGAACCGTCAACGAGGTAGAGATGCTGTTTTTCCGCCATAATTGCCATAATAGCAGGCTGCGAGGGACTGCGTAAGGCGTATGAATGCGCTTCTCCGCAGGGGTCTTGCGTAGCGGATTGAGAAAAAGGCGGTTTAAAAACAATGCGATGAGATAAAATAAGGCAAAAAAGTGGCGAAATGTGACGAAAGGACTTGCGCTGCCACAAAGTCGCCACTATTTAGGGTGCAGAAGGAGAGGGGTGCTCTTCTTTGCGCGAGGGTCGCAAACCGGTCGTCGCTTATAACACTCGCTGATCAAGGAATTTATATTATGCGTAAGATCGTTCTTGCCGCTGCAATCGCAACTTCTGCTCTTGGCCTCGCTGCTTGCGGCGAAACCGCTGAAGCCGTTGGTGAAGTTGCTGAAGGCGTAGAAGCAGACGCTACTTCTGTTGTTGAAGAAGGCGCTGAAGCTGTTGGCGACGCAGCTGAAGCAACTGGCGAAGCTGCTGAAGGTGCTATGGAAGCAACTGGTGAAGCTGCTGAAGGCGCTATGGAAGAAGTTGCTGAAGTTGCTGAATAAGCAGCTGAGTAATTTACTCTAGCGACCTTTTATAAGGTTCAAGAGGGCGGTACCTTAATGGTGCCGCCCTTTTTCGTGTGCGCTTGAATTTCACTTAGCTGTGGACGTGAAACGCGGCGCGAGCTCACGCATGCAAAAGCTTGGACGAAGGCTTGGCCGTTTTACTGTTCTAAACGCGTTACTTAGGCATCATCTCGGCTTTGGCCTCGTTTGGCCTTATCTGGCCTCGCCATCTTGAGCACTGCTTAAGAGGCAGGTTTGCACTGCCCATATTGGCTGCCTAGTGGACGATTAAATGTGCAGACTTAACCGCCCGTCCAAACGCCATTGGTCCATTGCCGTCCGCCATTCTGGCCTGGTTGCTGGGCGTACCCATCATAAAGCGCCCGCGTGATATCAGCGATACGCCGATCGCGCTTGCTTCGCGAAGCGCGCTTGTTGCGGGCTTCATCGGTGAGATTGGCGCTCTGGCCGGTTACATAAATTGCCGCGGCAATTGTGCGGCCATCATCCAACCGGAAAAAGCCAATATCGCTAGCGGTCCGCGTCAGCGTGCCGGTCTTGTGAGCAAGGTTCGCCCGCACCGGCAGGGCTGCTTTCATCCGGTCACGCCCCGTGGTCGTCGCTTGCATAGCGTTGAGAATGACGCTTCGGCTGCGCGGGGTCAGCCAGCGGCCATTGTAAATTCCAGCGAGCAATAATCCCATCGCCCGCGGGCTGGCTGAATCGCGTTCATCAATCCAGGCGGCGGGGTCATATTCGCCATCATCGCGCACTAAGGTTGCAATATCGCGGGACAATTCGAAGTTGGAAATGCCTGCTGTACGCTGCATCCATTGGTTCACAGCACCGGGCCCGCCGACGATATGCAGCAAAGCATCGGTGCAGCTATTGCAGCTTTTGCTGATCATTAGATCGATCAGTTTCTGACCAGAAACATAGCGGTTCGACACGGTGTTCGCACGCTGCGAGGAGAATCTTTTCGATTTAATCCGCGTCAACAGAGGAAACTCGCTCGAAAGGCTCCAGCGCCCTTTATCCACTCCGGCCAAGAATACTGCCGCAATGGCGACCTTGCTGGTGGAGGCCATCGGGAAGCGCTGATCCGCGAGAACGGACACTTCTTTGCCTGTGGTCAGATCGACGGCATAGACACCGATCCGGCCTCTATCACCGTCCGCCAATTGCGCGATCCTGCGTTCAAAATTCGATTCATATTGCGCGGCAAATGTTTGCGGTTCGCGCGACTGTGTTCCCAAGGCGCGGTCAAATTCGGATTCCAGATTATTGGTTTGGCCAGCGGCAGGCGCGGCCCCAGCAAGCATCCCGCCCGTCAGCATTCCGGCAGCCAGCAAAGGCGCGGCGGCGGCAAGGGTGAGGGATTTCAGTCGGGACTGGATTTGTGTGATCATTATTGTTCTATAATCCAATGAGGCTTTGCGCCTGATTAACGGCCATCTACGGGGCGTAGAGTCTTGCGAGTCGCTGCTGCAAGTAAAAATTGCGCAGAGGCGCCCAATTGTGCCGGATGAGCGACAGATTCCTTAGGTTTGGGCGTGGACACAAGAGGCATCACCTCCAAAACAGCTCATATTTGATAACCAACCCACGAAATTCACTTAAAAAAGCGGGTCCAAAGCATCTTAAATTCGGTGCAAAGTGACGCAAACAAAAACCCGGCAGGATCAACTCCCGCCGGGTCTTCGTTGGACGTAAAATCGGTGGTTTGAGCTTAGAAGCCCATGCCGCCGCCCATACCGCCCATTCCGCCCATGTCAGGCATGCCGCCGCCAGCAGCGCCGCCTTCATCAGGTTTTTCAGAAATTGCAGCTTCTGTTGTGATCAGCAGACCAGCCACCGATGCAGCATCTTGCAACGCAGTACGAACAACCTTGGTCGGGTCAATCACGCCGGCAGCCACGAGGTTTTCGTAGGTGTCTGTCGCTGCGTTAAAGCCCTGCGTCTCGTCATCTTCACGAAGCAAATTGCCAGAGATAACTGCGCCATCATGGCCAGCGTTCTCAGCGATCTGACGGATGGGTGCAAGGATGGCGCGGCGAACAATGTCGATACCGCGTGTCTGATCATCGTTTGCGCCCTTAATGCCTGTCAGAGCTTTTGAAGCATAGAGCAGAGCCGTACCGCCGCCGGGCACGATGCCCTCTTCGACAGCTGCGCGGGTTGCGTGAAGCGCGTCATCAACGCGGTCCTTGCGTTCTTTCACTTCGACTTCCGAAGCGCCGCCAACCTTGATCACAGCAACACCGCCAGCGAGTTTCGCGAGGCGTTCTTGCAGTTTCTCTTTGTCATAATCTGACGTGGTTGATTCGATTTGCGCGTGGATTTCGCCAACGCGCGCCTTGATGTCGGCTTCTTCGCCAGCGCCGTCGACAATCGTGGTGTTGTCCTTGTCGATGGTGACGCGCTTGGCCGAACCCAGCATGCCGAGCGTTACGCTTTCCAGCTTGATGCCCAGCTCTTCACTGATCATTTCGCCCTTGGTCAGGATCGAGATGTCTTGCAGCATTGCCTTACGGCGATCGCCAAAGCCTGGCGCTTTAACCGCTGCAACTTTCAGGCCGCCGCGCAGCTTGTTGACCACGAGGGTCGCCAGCGCTTCGCCTTCGATGTCTTCTGCAATGATCAGCAGAGGACGGCCCGATTGCATGGCCGCTTCGAGAACAGGAAGCATAGCTTGCAGGCTGGAGAGTTTGCCCTCGTTGATGAGGATGTATGGATTTTCCAGTTCCACCGTCATCTTGTCAGGGTTGGTGATGAAGTAAGGTGACAGGTAACCGCGGTCGAACTGCATGCCTTCCACAACGTCGAGTTCAAATTCGAGGCCCTTGGCTTCTTCAACCGTAATGACGCCTTCTTTGCCGACTTTTTCCATCGCTTCTGCGATTTTCTCGCCGACTTCTTTGTCGCCATTGGCAGAGATCACGCCAACTTGAGCGACTTCAGCTGTGCCAGCGACGTCTTTCGAACGCTTTACCAGGTCAGCAACGATTGTTGTCACAGATTGGTCGATGCCGCGCTTCAGATCCATCGGGTTCATGCCAGCAGCAACGGCGGTCATGCCTTCGCGAATGATCGCTTGGCCCAGAACGGTTGCAGTGGTTGTGCCGTCGCCTGCGAGGTCGTTCGTTTTCGAAGCGACTTCTTTGAGCATTTGCGCGCCCATGTTTTCGAACTTGTCTGTCAGTTCGATTTCTTTGGCAACGGTCACACCGTCTTTGGTGATGCGCGGTGCGCCAAAGCTCTTGTCGATGACAACATTACGGCCTTTAGGGCCAAGTGTCACTTTGACAGCGTTTGCGAGCGTGTCGACGCCCTTGAGGATGCCTTCGCGGGCATCACGGCCGAACTTTACGTCCTTAGCAGCCATGAGTATTTCTCCTTGTTGAGTGAGGGTAAAAGGTAAGCGTTAGTCGTGAGTGCTGAATCAGCCCATCACGCCCAAAATGTCGCTTTCTTTCATGATGAGAAGGTCTTCGCCGTCGAGCTTAATTTCTGTGCCGGACCATTTGCCGAATAGAACCTTGTCGCCAGCTTTGACGTCGAGCGGTGTTACTGTGCCGTCTTCTGCTTTAGTGCCAGAACCCACCGAGACGATTTCGCCTTCTGATGGTTTTTCCTGAGCGCTATCGGGGATGATAATCCCGCCAGCAGTTTTTTGATCGGCTTCGATACGGCGGACCAATACGCGGTCGTGCAGCGGACGAAATGCCATGATTGTGACCTTTCTTTATAAGTTGAACATAAGGATTGGCACTCACGCATGGAGAGTGCCAGCGAGACGCATGTGGGGGCGCCCCTGTGGAGAGTCAACAGGTGTGGGTTGTTGTTTTTTTGATTCTTTGGCTCTCGCAGGACATCGGCTTTGCCGGTACCATCTGAGGGGCGTCTCAAAACCCGACGGCCCGTCGCCCTTGCGGGTCAGCGACGCGGCCCGTTTTAACGCGGCATTGGACGGTTGGTTAGGCTCGGCGCGTCAGCCCAAGCTGGTCGCGCGCCATCCAACGCCAAGTTAGCAAAACGGCAGCAAAGGCAAGCCCAGTGGCAAGGCCAATCCAGACACCGATCCCGGCCAGCGGCGTATAAAACCCAAGGCCGATAGCAACGCCGATACCCGGCACCCAATAGCTGAAAACAGCCAGCCACATCGGCACGCGCGTATCCTGCAGACCGCGCAGACTTCCTGCCGCGACAGCTTGGACCCCGTCGACCAATTGGAAGGCTGCGGCCCAAATCAAATATTGCAGAGCAAAGCCGACCAGCGCGGCGTTCTTTGGCGCATTGATATCGACATAGATGGAGATCAGCGCTTGCGGGATGACAACCATTGCCAGCGCAGTCATCGCCATAAAGCCCGTGCCCATTGCCATGCCTGCCCAACCGGCGCGTTTAATCCCGACTAAATCGCGCGCGCCGTAATAATAGCCGACGCGAATGGTCACCGCTTGCCCGACGCCAAACGGTATCTGGAATGCAAGCGCGGCCAATTGCAACGCAATAGTGTGCCCAGCCAATTGCGCAGCGCCAAACTTACCCATCAGAAATGCCGCTGCTCCGAAGATGCCGGCCTCTGCAATTACGGTCAGAGCAATCGGTGTACCGATCCGCAAAATCTCGAGCAGACGTTGCCAATCGGGCCGCCACCAGCGTCCAAAAATGCGGTAGCGGTGCAGCTTTTTGTCAAAGCGTATCGCGGCAATATAGATCAGCATGGTGACGCAAGTGGTGATAATCGTGGCGATGCCCGCGCCCACCAACTCTAGCCGGGGCATGCCCCAATTGCCGAAGATCAGTGCGTAATTACCCGCCGCATTCACGCCAATGCCTACCGCTGTGATCGCGGTGGCGAAAATCGGGCGGCCAAGGGTGGAGACATAGGTGCGCAGGACATTGCCGACGACCATCGGGATCAGCGAGAAAACCACGACCGCCAGATAGGGAAAGGCGATTGGGATAAGTGCTTCGTCTTGACCGGTCCAGCGCATGATCGGAATGGTCAGGAATGCGAGCGCCATGCCCACCGCTCCGCTGAACACTGCCAGCCATAATGCCATGCGCACAGCGCGGCGCACGGGGCGCACAGCATTGGGGTTGCTGCCAAGCTCTGCGGAAATAACTGGGGCAACCGCCGCGGTTAGCGATGCCAAAGCCCAAACGATCAGGCCAAACACCGCCATCACCAATTGCGATGCTGCCAAGGGCTCCTCGCCCAATCGCGCGATAAATATCACATCGATGGAATAGGTTAGCATTTGCAACAGATTGGCAAGCGCCAGCGGCCCGGCGAGCCAGAAGGTCGCCCGGAATTCACCGCTCCAGTTTAATGTCCCGATTGGGGGAGCTTTATATGTTTGTGCGCTTTCCATGCAGCAGGACCGGATAGGCGCATCGCAGGTTCGGGCAAAGCGCTAGTTCTGGCGCGGGCAAATTAAATGCTGCCACTGCGCCCAATCAGGCACAAGCAGGCGGTGGGAATAAATATTCCAAAGGCTTTTAGAAACGACAAAGGGCGACATCCGAAGATGCCGCCCTCCTATCTGCGGGCGCTTCAAGTCACCCACAAAACTGGTCGCAAAATTACTTAAGCTCGACGGTACCGCCGGCTGCTTCGATTTTGCCTTTGATTTCTTCAGCTTCAGCTTTGCTGACGCCTTCTTTAACAGGCTTCGGTGCGCCTTCAACAAGACCCTTGGCTTCGGTGAGGCCCAGACCAGTGATGGCGCGGACTTCTTTGATGACCTGGATTTTCTTGCCGCCGTCGCCGGTAAGGACAACGTCGAATTCGTCTTTTTCTTCAGCTGCTGGGGCATCGCCGCCAGCACCAGGAGCAGCAACCGCAACAGCAGCTGCAGCAGAAACGCCCCATGCGTCTTCAAGCGCAGTTGCGAGTTCAGCCGCTTCAAGGACGGTCAGTTTCGAAAGTTCTTCTACGAGTTTGGCGATATCA
>JALZVZ010000101.1 GCA_023299945.1 Altererythrobacter sp.
ATTTTCGATACACCGCCAGCTTTGGCTGCCTCTCCGGCGGCGGAATTGGCGAAACATGTTGGGCAGACCGTTTTGGTTGCCCGCGCAGACGACACTGGGCGCAATGCGTTGGAGGATGCCTACCAACTTTTGTCCGCCTGTCCTGACATCAAACTGCTGCTCAATGGAGCACAATTTAGCCCAAGCGGTCGGAGCTTTGGCTCCTACGGCGATTACGGGGAGTAAGAAGAATGCGTTTTACAATCACCTCCACTCTGCCAGTTGCAGCATTGCTGTGCGCAGTGCCGGCCGCTGCACAAGGTCAAGAGCGTTTGCCGCAAGCGCAAGCTTCGCAAAGCGACCGTTCACTTAATATCTCACCCTACATTGAGGTTTCGCAAATCCTTATTGCTGAGCTTTCGCCCGGCGATGAAGTGCTGACCTACACCCAGCTTGCCGCTGGCGTCGAAGCCTCTGTTCAGGGCCGCAACAATGGTGGGTCTGTTTCGCTGCGTTACGAGCGCAATATCGGCTATGATGATAATTCGATCGATTCCGATACCATCAGCGGTGTTGCGCGCGGTTATGCGACCATCGTTCCTGGTGCTCTGACATTTGAAGCAGGCGCTTTGGCCAGCACAACCAATGTCGATGGTAGCGGCGGCAGCACAGTCAATCCGCTGGTTAGCCAAGGCACTAGCAGCCAGATTTATTCCGGCTATGCAGGCCCCAATATCAGTGCGCGCACTGGCGATGTTTACATCAACGGTCTAGCCCGCGTTGGCTACACCCGCGTGGAAACAGAGGCCGATGTTGCCACCGCTGCGGGCGGTGCAGACCGGCTCGATGTGTTTGACGATTCTGTAACCTATCAAGCCAATCTTCAGGTTGCGACTAAGGCTGGCGAAGCTTTGCCTGTGGGTCTGGCTGTCGGCGGCAGCGCTTATCAAGAAGATATCTCTAACCTTGATCAGCGTGTACGCGATTTGAATGTTCGCGCTGATGTGACCGTGCCTATTACCTCGGCATTGTCAGTTGTTGGCGGTGTCGGCTATGAAGACGTCGAAGTCTCTAGCCGCGATGCGCTGGTCGATGCCGCAGGCGTTCCTGTCATTGATGAAGACGGCCGCTTTGTCACAGATGGCTCACAGCCGCGCCAGATTGCTTTTGAAGTGGACGGTATCATCTGGGATGTCGGCGTTGTTTGGCGCCCATCTAGCCGTACGGCGCTTGAAGCCCATGTTGGCCGCCGTTACGATTCAACCACATATTACGGCAGTTTTGCCTATGCGCCGAATGCGCGTTCTGCGGTCAATATCTCGGTCTATGACGGTGTCGCTGGATTTGGCGGGACTTTGACTAACTCGCTTGCCGCATTGCCAACCGATTTCACCGCATCGCGCAATGCGCTTACCGGTGATTTTGATGGCTGTGTTGCTGGTGAAGCCGGCGCAAATTGTGTTGGTGGAGCTTTCGGTTCAATCCGCTCAGCCACCTTCCGCAGTCGCGGCGTACAAGCCAGCTATTCGCAACAAATTGGCAGCCGTTATAGCGCCACTGTGGCCGCTGGATATGATCGCCGCAAATTCCTAGCTGCAGAAGGCACTGTCCTTGCCGCAGCCAATGGTCTGGTGGATGAAAGCATTTATGCAACCCTCGGTTTGAATGGCGAAATTGGCCGCAATGCCAGCTTTGCCGTCAATGCTTATGGCAACCGGTTCGAGACTCAAACAAATGGCGGCCAAACGGTCACGGCAGTGGGCGGCTCAGCCGGTTACAACCGTACTCTCCTCCCGCGTTTGTCTGCACGGGCAGCCGTTGCTCTCGATCACTTCGACTCTGACGTATCTGCAGAAGACATCACCGCCGCCAGCGGTCTTGTCGGCCTGCGCTACGATTTCTGATCATCCTGAAAGGTCTTTGACACATGTATGAGCAATTCTACGGCCTGACCGGACGCCCGTTTCAACTGACGCCCGATCCAGACTTTTATTTTGAAAGCGTGAGCCACAAGAAGGCCTTGTCCTATCTTGGTTATGGCCTTTCACAAGGTGAGGGTTTCATCATCGTCACTGGCGAGGTGGGCGCAGGCAAATCGACACTGGTGGCGCATTTGGTTGAGCGGGTGAATCCTGAACAACTGACGATCGGCCAGATTGTCACCAGCGCCTTGGACAGCGAAGAACTGGTTCAAGTCGTTGCACAAAGCTTTGGGCTTGATGTCGAAAGCCGCGATAAAGCCAGCGCGTTAGGGGCAATTGAAATGTTCCTACAAGAAGAAGCGCGCGAAGGCCGCCGCTGCTTGCTGGTCGTGGATGAATGCCAGAACCTTGACGTGGAAGCGCTCGAAGAGCTGCGGATGCTGTCAAACTTCCAGATGGGTTCGCACCCATTGCTGCAAACTTTGCTGCTGGGTCAGCCAGAGTTTCGCCGCATGGTCGCCAAGCACCCTGATCTTGAGCAATTGCGCCAACGCGTAATTGCCTCGCATCATTTGGCTGGATTGGAGCAGGAAGAGGTTGAAGCCTATGTACGTTACCGACTCGAAATGGTCGGTTGGAATGGCAATCCTGAAATCACGACAGACGTTTATTCGGAACTGTATAACGCGACCGCTGGTATTCCGCGCCGCATCAACCAGGTGATGAACCGTTTGCTGCTTTTGGGGTCTATCGAAGAACGTGCTGGTTTTACGGTCAAAATGCTCAATGATGTGTGCTCAGAAATGGTGCTTGATGATGAGCAAGGCACAATTGTGCCGTCTACACCAACACCAGACTGGGCCACTGATTCTGTTTCAGCAGCGGCTGCGGTTCCGGCCGCAGTGCCGATGAGCAGCGATGTTCGCAAAGCAATTGCTGACCTAGAGCGCCGCTTGGACGATCAAGAACAGTCGGTTCGCCATGTCCTGACATTGCTGGTCGAATGGTTCGAGGAAGAAAATCAAGCCGAGGCTGCTTAGTGAACGCGCCCAGCGCCTTTCCTGAGGCCGCTGCAAACCAAACCATCATCAACGGCCTTTCGGTCGATGTTGAGGATTGGTTTCAAGTCGGTGCCTTTGAAACCGTGATTGAACGGGCCGATTGGGATGGGCTAACGATGCGTGTCGAACGCAATGTTGCCGAAATTCTCGAATTGTTCGCAAAGGCGAATGCCAAGGGCACGTTCTTCACGCTTGGCTGGGTGGCAGAACGCTATCCTGCGCTCATCCGGTCCATCGCGGATCAAGGACATGAGATTGCCAGCCATGGCTATGATCATGAGCGGGTGTTCAACTTTACGCGCGAGCAATTCGCCGCGGATATAGCAAAGGCGCAGGCTATCCTTGAGGATACCTCTGGCCAAGCCATTAAGGGCTACCGCGCGCCCAGTTTCTCAATCGATCAGCGCACGCCGTGGGCCTTTGATGTGCTGGCAGAGGCAGGTTACGCCTATTCCTCCAGCGTCGCCCCTGTCACCCATGATCATTATGGTTGGCCGCAGGCACCGCGCTTTGCGTTCAAACCGGTCAGCGGCTCTGATCTAATTGAGATACCTGTAACCACTGCAATGGTTGGCGGGCGGCGGGTCGCTGCGGGTGGGGGCGGCTTCTTCCGTGTTTTGCCTTATGCATTTTCGCGTTGGGCCATCCGTCAGGTCAATACGCAAGAACAGCGCCCGGCGATATTCTATTTCCACCCATGGGAAGTTGATCCTGACCAACCGCGTGTCGAAAACGCACCGATGCGTTCACGCCTGCGGCACTACACCAATCTTGATAGGATGGCGGGCAAGCTCGCCGATCTGGTCGATGATTTTGCCTTTGGCCGGATGGATGACGTAGCGGCACGCGAGCTTCTGCACGCAGAGCCTTGGCCGCAGGGGCAAGGGGCATGAACGCGCCTTTCCCATACCCTGAATTGAAATCCGATCTGATGATTTCGCCTGTTGAATTAAGCGATGCAGACCAAGCTGCGCGGATTGAGGATTATGTCCGCGATGCGCAGGGTGCAATTTTCCAGCGACCCGCTTGGCTCAGCGCAGCCGAACAGGCATGCGGACACAAAGCAACCGGACTGATCGCGGAAAATATGGGTGCGATCGTTGGCTGGCTTCCTTTGAGCGAAGTACACAGCCATATTTTTGGGCGAGCATTGGTATCATCTGGCTTTGGCGTGGGTGGCGGCGTGCTGACGGGCGATCCAGAAATCGCTCGCGCGCTTGGGCACGCTGCGACAGAATTGGCCGAAAGGTCAGCCTGCGCCAGCGTGGAATTGCGCGGGGGTGTGATCCCTGACGGGTGGCAAGTGCAAAACGAAAGCCACGCAAATTTCGTGGCTGATTTGGCTACAGATGATGAGGCGCAATTGCTCGCCATTCCTCGCAAGCAGCGTGCCGATGTGCGTAAGAGTCTTGCTGGTGATCTGACGATTACAACTGGGCGCAGCCTCGCAGAACGCGATGCGCATTACGCGATCTATGCCGAAAGCGTGCGCAATTTGGGAACGCCGGTTTTCCCGCGCGCTTTGTTTGATGCGATGCTGGATGCGTTTCCGGACATTTCCGACATTCTTACCGTGCGCAAAGATGGCGAGGCAGTTGCCAGCGTTTTGTCTTTCTATCACGATGGCACGGTAATGCCCTATTGGGGCGGCGGCATTTTTGCAGCCCGCGGCCTCAAGGCCAATGAGCGCATGTATTACGAGCTGATGTTGCATGCCCGCGCGCGCGGCATGACACGGTTTGATTTCGGCCGCTCCAAAACAGGCAGCGGGCCGTATAAATATAAGAAGAATTGGGGTTTTGAACCAGAACCGATGAGCTATGGCACATGGTCTGCAGACCCGTCGCAGGCTCGCAACGTTGATCCGACAGATGCGGCCTACACCAAGAAGATCGAGCTTTGGAAAAAGCTGCCTTTGCCGATTGCGAACCGGCTTGGGCCGATCATCGCTCGCGGTCTGGCATAAGGGCGCGGGCGCATGGGCGGTATTCTGTTTCTTGCACACCGGATCCCGTTTCCGCCCAATCGCGGGGATAAAATTCGTGCGCATCACCTGCTGAAAGCTCTCGCGAAATTGGCGCCAGTGCATGTGGGATGTTTTTCCGAAAGCGAAGAAGACCGTGCGGGCGAGGGTGAGTTGGCAGACATCGCCGCCAGCTACGGCCTAATAGAGCGCACAAAGCCTTTGCCTTTGGCTGGTATAGAGGCATTGCTAACCGGCAAACCCGTCAGCCTTACCGCCTTCCACCACGATGATCTGAGTTCATGGGTTGAGCGCACAATCCGTGAGCATGAGGTTGATACAGTGTTCGTATTTTCAGGGCAAATGGGGCAATATATACCCGCTGATTTCGATGGGCGCGTGGTCATTGATCTGTGCGATGTGGATTCGGCGAAGTTCGATGCTTACGGCTCGGCCGGCGCTTTTCCGCGCAAATTTATCTATTCCCGCGAAGGCAAATTGCTGCGCGATATTGAAGA
>JALZVZ010000102.1 GCA_023299945.1 Altererythrobacter sp.
ATGATTTGCGCGAAAGCCCAGCGCGCATGGTTGCTGCAACTTTGGCCCGCGAATATGGCGAGCGTGTGCAAGTGGTTGAGCCCTATATTCCAGAATTACCGCCTGAATTCACTGGTACGGGTGCAGGCCATGTCGACATCGATACCGCATTGGAGGAATGCGATATTATGATTGTTCTGGTGGATCACGACATCTTTAAGTCGGTCCCGCTGGAAGAGCGCGCAGCAAAACACGTCTATGACACGCGCGGGATTTGGCCGGATCAGCCTTTGCATAAACCCGCAGAACCAGTGGAATTGCGCAAGGCTGGTTAAAAATAGGGCGAGGCCAGACGAGGCCAGATGAGGCCAAAGCTGAGATGGGCTGAGATCACCGGCACAAAACACCTGATCTCCGCGTCATTTGGCCAGACAAATCGGCCCTATTGGACAAGCCCAATATCAGGCGCATCTTCTTGCTTCATACCAACCACATGATAGCCCGCATCAACGTGATGCACTTCTCCGGTCACCCCTGACGACAAGTCAGAGAGGAAGTACAATCCTGATCCGCCGACATCGTCAATCGAGACATTACGGCGCAAAGGCGAGTTCAATTCGTTCCATTTCAGGATGTAGCGGAAATCGCCAATCCCGCTGGCGGCCAAGGTCTTGATCGGTCCGGCAGAGATCGCATTGACGCGGATGTTTTTCGGACCCAAATCATTGGCGAGATAACGCACGCTGGTCTCCAATGCTGCCTTGGCAACGCCCATCACATTGTAATGCGGCATGACTTTTTCAGCGCCATAATAGGTGAGCGTTACGATCGAGCCGCCACCGCTGATGGTTCCATCCTCGTTCACGACCTTTGGCGGCATCATTTCTGAGGCGCGTTTTGCGACAGCTACCAGCGAATAAGCCGAAATATTCATCGTCATCAGGAAGTTGTCGAGGCTTGTATCGAGATATTTGCCGCGCAGCTCATTTTTGTCGGAAAAACCGATGGCATGGACGACAAAATCCAGCGTCTCCCAGCGGGTTTTCAGCGTATCAAATGCTGCATCCAATGCCTCCATATCCGATACATCACATTCGAGCAGAAAATCCGAACCCAGCTCTGCAGCCAAGGGTTTAACCCGCTTGGCCAAAGCCTCGCCCTGATAAGAAAACGCCAGCTCAGCGCCCTGTGCGGCCAATTGCTTGGCAATTCCCCAAGCCAGTGATTTGTTATTCGCAAGGCCCATAATTAGGCCGCGTTTTCCCTGCATCAAACCGCTCATTCAGCGTGCTCCTCTTCTGTGTTTTTGTCGTCGCTTGTTTTACCACCGGGCACTTGCGCCAGCGAAGCATTTAATTCTGCGCCCATAACCAGTCCCAGCCCCACGAGCCAGAAAAAGAATAGCACCACCATGATCCCAGCCAGACTGCCATAGATCAAATCATAGGTGATCGCGCGGTTGATAATCGGCGGCAAAGCACTGGTCACCGCAAACCACCATAGGCTTGTGGCCAAGGCTCCGGGCCATTTGGGATAGGCGCGGGCGCGATATTCACTCGGCGTCAGTGTCAGAAATAGCAAATAAAGCGAGACCGCCAGACTGATTGCGGGCACTGCGCGCGACAATTCCAAGCTGGAAACTGTGTCGGCCAATTGCGGGGTCCAATTGCGAATAAACTGCTGAGCTGTGCCGATGGCAACTTGCGCAAACAGCGAGCCAATCATCAGCATTATCGCAAGCAGGCTGATGCCGATACTAACCAGCCGCGACAACCAAAATGCTGAGCTCGGGGTGGTATCATAAGCGCGGCGCAAAACATCACGGATGGATTCGATCAGGCCCGAAATCGTCCAAAGGCCAACCGCGGCCCCCATCCACAACAACAATCCTGAGCTGGCCTGCACGGTGTTGCGGGCTACCGGTTCAATAATCGCTGCGACATTGGGCGGGGTTGCGGCCAGCACGGCGCTGATCATTTCCATCTGATCCACGCTGTCGCCTAGCAGGGGAAATAGAACGGCGCCTAGAATGAAGAACGGGAAGATGGCGAGCATCGACAAATAGGCCAAATTGCCCGCGTGAATAAAGCCATCATCCCATGTTCGCACAGCCGTACGCCGAGCGATCGCCAAACCGCGTGATTTGTGATGTTGGCTGATTGGCATGGGTTAGATGGGGCCTTTTTGGTTCAGACTGCCGCTTTTAAACTGGCACGCTCAAAAACCAAACTTTGCGCGCGGATTGCTGTCATCGCTCCACCCTTCAAGCCGCTCGGTAAGCTCGGCTGTATCCTCAGGCATTTGCACCTCAAGCGTAACCAGCTGATCGCCATTTTCGCCCGATTTGGTGCTGAAGCCCTTTCCTTTAAGGCGCATGACTGTGCCGCCATTGGTGCCCGGTGTAATCGTCAGCATAACGGGGCCGGTTGCGGTGGGGCATTTAACCTTTGCACCGTGCAATGCTTCGTCAATGGTGATCGGCAGGTCGAGCCTGATATGGTCACCTTCGCGCCGGAAAAACGGATGCGCGCCGACTTCGATTAAGACCAGACCGTCGCCTTTTCCGCCCGCGCCTTCATGGCCTTTGCCTTTCAGCCGCATTTGCGTGCCATCCTCGACACCGGCAGGCAATTTCAAGGAGATGGTTTTGCCATCCGCCATGGTGATGCGCTGATCATTACGGGTTGCGGCATCTACGAAAGCCACAGCAAGGCGGTAATGAATATCTGCGCCCTTTTGTGGGGGAGGTCGCCGGGTTTGACCGCCAAATCCGCCGGCTCCTCTTGATGCGCCGCCGCCGCCGAATAATCCTTCGAACAGATCACCGAGGTCCATCTCGCCAGCCTGTCCGCCGGGCTGACCCTGCGGACCTCTCGGGCGTCCTCTTCCCATTCCGGGGCCCATTCCGCCACCAAATCCGCCGCCGCCAAAGGGATTGGTTGGATTGCCCTCTGCATCAATTTCGCCGCGATCAAATGCTGCGCGTTTCGTGCTATCGGACAACAGATCATAGGCATTTGTGGCTTGGCTAAAGCGTTCAGATGCCTTGGGGTTATCCTTGTTGCGATCAGGATGCAGCTGCTTGGCAAGGGTGCGATAGGCGCTCTTGATCTCTTTTTCAGATGCGGTGCGCGCTACGCCAAGGGTTTTATAGGGGTCGGACATCGCCGCTAGCTAAGAGTTACAATGGCTTGGCGCAAGCGCTGTGTGCTCGGTGACTAACCCACGCCGGTGGGGATGGCGAGGCGCTGAACCGCATAAAACATCCAAAACCGTGGCTTTTGCGTGACGGTTTGCTGCAATGCGGCGTGGCGCGCCAAGTAATCATTGTGTATTGGCAAAGCTTTGCGATAAGACCAACGAGTTAAAGTTTTGAAATGAAGGTTCGTATTATGGTTCGGAAAAATATTTTGGCAGGCGTTGCGGCTCTTGGCCTCATGACAACTTCTGTTGTTGCTCAAGCAGACGCTCCTGTAGCTGCCCCTATCAGCGGTGAAAGCCAGCTTGGCGGCGAAAGCAGCGGCGGTTTGATCGCGCTTTTTGCCGTTTTGGCTGTTGTTGTGGTTGGCGCCTTTGCGTTGACCGACGGTGGTGACGCGCCGATTAGCGCCTAATTCACGCAAACTTGCGGTAAAGACGGCCCGGCTTCTTCATTGAGGCTGGGCCGTTTTGCGTTTGCTGTTATAGCTGTTTGCAAGAAATGTAATCGCTAGGCATATTTATGAGTGATATCGACAATCCCAATGAAAGCGTAATTCCCGCGAGCGATCCGCTGGGTCTGTTTGAAAATTGGTTTGCCGAGGCGCACCAATCTGAGCCCAATGATCCCAATGCCGTTGCACTGGCAACGGCGACACCTGCGGGCGCGCCGTCGGTGCGGATGGTCCTTCTGAAGGGGCACGGCGCCAGCGATGATGGCGGCGCGGAATTCACATTCTACACCAATGCGCAGAGCCGCAAAGGCGAAGAAATCCGCAGCAATATGCAGGCGGCTCTGCTGTTCCATTGGAAAAGCTTGCGCCGGCAAATCCGGATTGAGGGGGCGTTGCAGGAAGTCTCCCCAGAGCAAGCGGATGCCTATTTCCATTCGCGCGCCCACAAATCGCAAGTTGCATCGGCGGCGTCCGATCAGTCGCGAACACTCACCCAGCGCGCCGATTATTTTGAACGCGCTGATGCCATTGCCGCTGAATATCCCGAAGGCACACTGGTGCCGCGCCCGCCGCATTGGACCGGTTTTAGTGTAAAAGCGCAGCGGATCGAATTTTGGCTCGACCGTCCAGGCCGGATGCATGACCGGCGTATGTTCACGCGCTCTGGAAGCGCATGGACTAGCGAATTGCTCTACCCATAGGATTACGCAAATGACCCAAGCCATTCCCTATTGGCATGTTGATGCCTTCGCCTCTGAAGTTTTTGCGGGCAATCAAGCCGCCGTCATGGTTCTGGATGAATGGCTTGCCGACGATGTGCTCGTCAAAATCGGCGGGGAGAATATGTTCGCCGAGACAGCCTTTGTTGTGCGGGATGCGACCGGAGAAGCAGACTGGGAACTGCGCTGGACCACGCCGACTTATGAGATTGCCTTGTGCGGCCATGCGACATTGGCGGCGGGGCATGTCTTGCTGGAGCATCATGAATGGGGCGAAGGCCAAGACCGTGTGACCTTCCGCACCCGCAAATCGGGCATTTTAGAAGTTCGCCGGTCAGGTGATGGCTATGAAGTGGGCCTGCCCGCGATCCATACCCAGCCGCGTGCCCATCCTGAGGCGGTGAAATTGCTGGGGGCGGAGCCGCTGCTGGTTCACCGCAATGACGCGCTCTACAATATCTTCCTGTTCGAAAACGAGGCGCAAATCCGCGCGCTTGATCCTGATCTGCGCGGTTTAGGCAAATTGGGCGTCGACCAGTTTGATTGCACAGCACCGGGAGACAATAGCGACATCATCAGCCGTGTGTTTGTGCCGGGCGCAGGGGTGGATGAGGACTCCGTGACCGGCTCTGCCCATGCCGCGCTCACGCCCTTTTGGGCCGAGCGATTGGGGCGGAATAGCTTTACCGCGCATCAAGCATCGGCGCGGGGCGGTGACTTAACCTGCACATTAGAGGGCGCCGAAACCGATAGGCGCGTTTGGCTCGGAGGTCCGTGCACCACGGTTGTGGCAGGCACATTTTTTATCTGACGGGATAAAGCTCAAAAATATCGGCCAGCTCGCTCATCATCACGCGGCGCTGCGGCGCATCGGAATGGCCCAGCCGCACAACGGTCACGCGCTGCTCTGGCGAAGAAACAACATATTGCCCCATATGTCCGATCAGCGAAAAGGTGCTGGCGGGCGCGCGTTTGGGGAAGAGCGGATGCGTCTCATCAGACCCATCCTCGCGATGTTCGCGGTTTAGCCATATTTGAAAGCCGTAATGTTCAGAGCGCGAGCTGGGCGTCAGCATTTGATCGACCCAGCGTTTTGGCACCAATTGTTCGCCCCGAGGCGCCTTGCCGCCGCGCCGCAGAAATTCGCCCATCTTTGCCCAATCGCGCGCTGTGCCATGCATCAGACTGCCGCCGATCATCGTGCCAGCGGCATCGAATTCCAATTCCATCGATGTCATGCCAAGCGGGACAAATAGCCTAGCTTGCAAATATTCGCGCACCGTCTTGGCGCGAAATTCAGGATCGTCATTATCCTCTGTCAAAACGCGGGCGGCAATATCGGCAAGGATGACGGTGGTATTGGAGGAATATTCAAACCGCGCGCCCGGCTCTGCCTCCAAGGGCTGCTCCTCCGCCCATTTCGCCATATCATCGCGGCCATCAAGGAGCAGCATGCGCACCTCACCGGATTCGTAAGGCGGATCGCCCGCCTCTGTATGGCGCAACCCGCTGCGCATTTGCAGCAATTGCCGCACTGTAATCTCGCCGCGCGCATCGCCGGGCCGCTGCCACAGAGCAATGGGCGGGCTATCATCCAGCTTGAGCCGTCCATCTGCGACCAGCATGCCGATCATCACTGCAGTGATTGTCTTGGCCATCGACCAGCTGATCATGCGCGTGTCGGCGTCATATCCTGCGCCATATCGCTCGGCTGCAATCTGCCCATCATTCAGCACCAGCAAAGCCCGTGTTTCGCCGAGGCCTTCCTTGGAAAATAGCTCATCCACGGCCCTCGCCAAATCTTCTTTTGGTGTCGCGGCATTGTCTGTGATGGCGGCCAGGGCTTCGTCTGATAGGGGCGGCGGACCAACGACAGGCTCGCTGCATGCGGCTAAAGATGCGGCAAGGACTGGCAGTATCGCAAAAGCGGCGATAGAGGTGCGCAAAAGGGTTTTGGGCGGCGTATTGGTGGATGCAATCATAGCCGCAGTCTTGGCGCATCCAAGGGGGAATTGGCAATGGCATTAAGAGCAAAAAAGGGGCGTATTTCTTCTGCGTACAGGTCGCGCCGTTGGCCGTGGGTGCTGTTGATTTTGTTCCTGATTGTCTTTGCGGCCGCCTATTATTTCCGCGTGCCGGCATCCGGATATGCGCAAACCGCCACGGCCTATTCTGCGCGCGTCGCGTGTTCCTGCCGCTTTGTTGCAGGGCGTGATTTGGAGGATTGCAAAAAGGACCGGTTGGCAGGGATGGAGCTGGTGACTTTGGTTGAGGATGCCGATGCCAAAAGCGTCACCGCGCGCTTCCCTCTGATCGCAAGTGATACAGCGTCCTATCGCAAGGGCTTTGGTTGCGTCTTGGAAAAATGGGAAGATTAGGCAGCACTAACGCCTTTGCTGCGTCTTCGCCTAAACGGCGCTGACGGTGCTCTCGATCCAGCCGCCGCCAACCACGCGTTCCCCCGCATAAATCACAGCGGCCTGTCCCGGAGCCACACCAAATTCTGGGCTGTCAAAATGCAACCGTATAGTTGCGCCGCCGCCGAGTGATCCCTCAAGGCGCACAGGCACAGGCTTGGCCAGACTGCGCACCTTGGCCGTCAACGGCGTATCGGGCATCGGTCCGATCAAATTGGTTTCAATCACTTCCACTTCGCTGACCGCTAACATCAGTTTCGGCCCGACGCGTACCTCGCGTGTGTCTGCATCCATGCCGACCACATAAAGCGGTTCAGGCTGGCCGCCAATATCGAGGCCCTTGCGCTGGCCTACGGTGTAATGGACGATGCCCTTATGCGTGCCCAGCACTTCGCCCGATTGTGCATGGACGATATTGCCCGCAATGCCGCCTTCGGGGCGCATTTTCTTGATGATCTTGGCATAGTCGCCATCGGGTACAAAGCAGATGTCCTGGCTGTCGGGCTTATCCGCGTTGCGCAGCCCTGCTGCCTCGGCCAACTCGCGCACCTGTGATTTGGGCAGGCCGCCCAAGGGAAAGCGCAAATAGGCCAATTGGTCATCGGTTGTGGCGTAGAGGAAATAGGATTGGTCGCGCGCAGGATCGACGGCGCGGTGCATTTCGACCGCATCGCCCTGTTCTACGCGCTGAACATAATGGCCTGTTGCAAGGCAATCGGCGCCAAGTTCGCGCGCCATGCTGAACAAATCGGTAAACTTTGGCCCCATATTGCAGCGAATGCAGGGCACTGGCGTACGACCTTTGAGATATTCATCGGCAAATTGCTCAACAACATCTTCGCGAAACGCGCTTTCATGGTCGAAAACATAATGGGCAATGCCAAGGCTGTCGCAGACATTGCGCGCGTCACTAATGTCATCGCCTGCACAGCATGCACCCTTGCGGCCCGTCGCTGCGCCATAATCATACAATTGTAATGTGATGCCGATCACCTCAGCGCCTGATTGCGCCGCGAGGGCTGCGACCACAGACGAATCAACGCCCCCGCTCATCGCCACGACAATCCGCGCGTCTGCGGCGGGCTTGCCCAGATCAAACAAGGCGGCGGCGTCTGCTGCGTTTAAAGAAGGCGCATCAAGAATAGTCGTATCCGGCATAATGGTGTCAGCCTTTACACGCGCGCCCCCGCGCAATCCAGTACTGCGTGTTAAGACCAAATTTTCCTTTCCTAATACGGTGTAAATGCCAGCTTTACCTCATGTTGAGAGGTACAGGTGTAATGGGATTAAACGATGTTTGAACAATACGTCCCCAACGCCCCTAAGGTAGCTGATTCGGCCAATGGTCCAGCCCGAGGCCAAGAACGCACAGCTTTGCGCGCTTTTGGTTGGTCTGAACTGACGGCTCGCATTGATGCAGCACGCGATCTTCGCCGCGTCTTGCGCAATGACGCCTTGGTGGAAGCCACCAGCTTTGCCGATGCGGCAGGAGGCTATTTTGTTTCCGAGGGTAACCACAAACAGCTCGTTAACCAAAATGCTTTAGAAGCCAGCAAAGGCTTGGCGGACATAAAGGTCGCAGCACAAACCCCAAGCGCAAAGGCGGCCAAGAGAGTTAAATGATAGAGAACCAGGACATACGCCCCGCACAAGTAATCGGCCCCCTCGGGGAGCCGCTAACCGTTGCCGATTTGCCTTCGCCCAAAACGCGGCGCTGGGTCGTTCGCCGCAAGGCCGAGGTTGTGGCTGCGGTAAACGGCGGCTTGCTTACAATCGACGAAGTGTTGGAACGCTACGGGCTGACGCTCGAAGAATTTGCCAGCTGGCAGCGCGCTGTCGACCGTTCGGGCATGCAAGGCCTGCGGGTGACCCGCATTCAGCATTACCGCGATTTGTATGAGCGTCAGTTGAAATACTAACGTACTGCAAATCATTGGGTTTTTAAAACAGCGTGTCCTTTTTAAAGGGCGCGCTGTTTTGCTGTGGGCCACCCATTTTCCGGCTGTTTTTCCACTTGCCGCATGGGCCGACTACGCAATCCCCCTTATATTTTTTAGTAGGGCGCGCTAAAAGCCGCTCAGGGGCCCTGCATGCGCTCCAGTTTGGGTGTGGGAAAAAGCAGGGCCCACATAAACACAACAGGAGGGTTTTATGGGTTGGATTATTGCATTGGTTGTTGGCGGTGTCGCTGGATGGCTGGCTAGTATGGTGATGAACCGCAATGCCTCGATGGGCATTTTCTGGAACATTGTTGTTGGCTGTGTTGGCTCGGTTGTTGGCAATTTCATCGCCGGTTTCTTCGGAATTAGCGGCAGCGTTCAAGAATTTTCTCTGACAGGTTTGGCTATTGCTGTTGTTGGTGCGGTTGTGCTCCTCGGCATAGTGAACCTGATCAAACGCGGCAGTGTCCGCTAAATAATTTGATCCAAGGCGGGCGTTAAACCCGCAATTTTATAAAAACGAAGGACGGGGCGGCGAAAGCTGTTCCGTTTTTTGCGTTATTCTTACCAATTTCGGCGAATTGGCTGCGTTTACTGCAAGTCAGCCCAAGAAAACTCAACAAAGCGATGCAAAAAACACCCTGAAACGGCAAAATCAGTCTTTCGTCGATACCTAGATTGCCCCTTGTGCAAAGCGGGCGTAGGAGAGAGCATCTAAAGTAGGCGTTGCACTAGGTGACTTACTGGTCTAACACACCCATGGTGGAATTGGGCCCAAGGAATGGTTATGAATTACGAGACCTCAATCACTGACAACGCGGATGCTCAGCAAGCCGGCTCAATATCCGCAAGCGCCGCGATGCATGATGATGCGCAGCAGGGCCGAAATAAATCACTCATAATCATTGGGGCATTGGTGGTTTTGGCGGTGCTCGCCGTTCTGGCCTATCTCGCCTATTCCAGCTCTCAGGCGCCGGCTACTGATGATGAGGGCGACGGCCAATTGCCCGCGATTACTGTTGTCTCGCCGGGCCAAGAAACCATTCAAGGCGAAATCACCGCAACCGGCACAATTGCTGCGCGGCGCGAAGTGCCCGTTGGCGCTGTTGGTGAAGGCGGCCGCGTTATATCTGTGCCTGTTGATGCAGGTGATTGGGTGCGCCAAGGCCAAGTTCTGGTTGTGATTGACCGCTCTGTGCAGCAGCAGCAAGCCGTGGGATTATCCGCGCAAATAGAAGTCGCTCAGGCCGATGCCAATCTGGCGCAAGCCAATCTTGCCCGCGCCCTTAAGCTGGTGGATCGCGGTTTTATCTCAAAGGCTGATGTTGACCGGCTGACCGCCACGCGTGATGCGGCCAATGCCCGCGTTAAAGTCGCCCGCGCTCAGCTGAATGAAACGCGTGCACGCAATGCCCGCCTCAACATCGTCGCGCCCACATCGGGCCTGCTGCTGGAACGTTCAGTCGAGCCCGGTCAAACCGTTAGCTCCGGATCGCCGCCGCTTTTTCTCATCGCCAAAGATGGCGGAATGGAATTGCTGGCCATGGTGAGCGAGGAGCAAATCGCGACCTTGCCGCGCGGTGTTTCAGCGCAAATCACTCCCACCGGCAGCGGCAAAACATATGATGGCCAAGTCTGGCAAATCTCGCCTGTAATTGACCCGCAAAGCCGCCAAGGAATTGCGCGGATCGCTCTGCCTTATGCAGAAGGGCTGCG
Source organism: Altererythrobacter sp. (assembly GCA_023299945.1). Lineage (GTDB taxonomy): Bacteria > Pseudomonadota > Alphaproteobacteria > Sphingomonadales > Sphingomonadaceae > Erythrobacter. The sequence continues at coordinate 10,425 of JALZVZ010000102.1, forward strand.
TCCCGGCGGCTTTGCCACCGCCGTCATCAAAAGCGGCACAGCGGTTGCGACCTTGCTGCCTGAAAGCGCCGTATTGGCCGATGATGCAGGCAGCTTTGTCTATGTCATTGGTGCCGAAAACAAAGCGATCCGCCGCTCTGTCACAACCGGACCGGTGACGCCCAATGGCGTGACGATCATGGAAGGCATTAACGGCACGGAGAAAATTGTGCTGCGCGCTGGCGGCTTCCTAACCGAAGGCGAAACTGTGAAACCAGTGTTCGCGCCAGAATCGGAAGCACCCGAAGCGCCAGAAACTGCGCCTGCAACCGAGCCGGATGCGCCTGCCCCAACCGCTGAGAGCGAGGGTTAAGCCATGGGCTTTCGCAACATGTCCGCGTGGTCGATCCGCAACCCGGTTATTCCGCTGGTTGCGTTCCTCGCATTGCTGATCGCGGGCATCTTCAGTTTTCGCGCCATGGATGTGGTGAACAATCCGGATATTGAATTCCCCGGCGTTCAAGTCTCCATCTCTCAGCCCGGAGCTTCGCCAACAGAGATTGAAAACCAAATTACCCAGCGCGTGGAAAGCGCGGTCAGGTCGCTCAATGGTGTGCGCAATATCAGCTCCACCGCAAGCGAAGGCAATTCGGGCACCTTTATCGAATTTGAAATCGGCTATGATCCCAATGTGGTGACTTCTGAGGTCAAAAACGCGGTCGATTCTGTGCGTGGCAGCCTGCCTGACGGTATTCAAGAGCCGCGCGTGAATAAGGTCGATGTGGCCGGTGGCTTCCTCGGGATTTACGCCGTTGAAGCCAATGATATGACCCTTGAACAATTGAGCTGGTTCATCGATGACACGGTCGCCAAACAGCTATTGGCGGTCGGAGGCATGGCGGAGGTAAGCCGTTTCGGCGGTGTCGATCGTGAGATCGAAGTCCTGCTCGACCCAGCCAAAATGCAATCGCTTGGAGTGACAGCGGGACAAATCAATACGTTGCTGCGCCAAGACAATCTGGATGCGGGCGGCGGTGTCGCTGAGGTTGGCGGAACGCGCCAATCCGTGCGTGTTTTGGGCAGCATGGACACAGCCTTTGCCTTGTCACAGCGCCAGGTCCGCGCTGCTAACGGAATGCCCGTAAAACTGGCTGATTTTGCCACCGTTCGCGACGGTTATTCAGAGCAAACCTCAATCAGCAAAGTTCGCGATAAACAGGTTGTCAATTTCCGCATGGCGCGCGCCAAAGGCGCCTCTGATGTGACGACGTACGATAATGCGCTTTTGGTCATCGAGAAGCTTGAAAAGGCCAATCCGAGCGTTAAGTTCATACCCCTATTCAACACGGTGAGATACACCAAGGATCAATACACCAGCTCGATCGCTGCAATGGTCGAAGGCGCTGTGCTGGCCGTGATCGTGGTGTTCTTCTTCTTGCGTGATTGGCGCGCGACGATTATTTCTGCTGTTGCTATCCCGCTGTCTGCGATCCCGACATTCTACTTCATGGACCTGCTTGGCTTTAACTTGAACCAGCTGTCTTTACTGGCTTTGGGCTTGGTAGCAGGCGTTCTGGTCGATGATGCGATTGTCGAGATTGAGAACATCGTGCGGCATATGAGGATGGGCAAATCCGCCTATCAAGCATCGATTGATGCCGCTGACGAGATTGGCTTGGCGGTTGTCGCCACATCGTTTTGTATTGTTGCTGTGTTCTTACCTGTGGGTCTCATGCCCGGCATATCGGGGCAGTTTTTCAAGAACTTTGGCCTGACAATTGTGGTCGCCGTTTTGATGAGCCTAGCGGTTGCGCGGATGATTACGCCGATGATGGCGGCGTATTTCATGAAAGCAAAGGGGCATGGCGACCACGGTAATGGCCGGTGGATGGACCGCTATATGCGTATCCTGCAATGGTCGCTGGACCGAGGTAAATTGTACGAGCGGCGCGAAGGGCGCGAAGCCCCGAAATCGCGGTTCCGCTATATATTGTCTCTGCTGCTAACGGCGCTCGTGATGATTGGTCTATCTGGAGCTGCAATCTTCACCTTCTATACTGGCGCCATCGACATGGGTCTGCCGGCAGAGGCTGGTCAGATATTCTCTGATGACATCAATGCAACCAGCTATTTCCTTGCCTCCAAACTCACCGAAATTGTCCTGCTGATGGTGGCAACCGGTGTTGGTTTTGTCGTCGGTATGCTCACGCTGAAACTAATTTCGCCAATTGTAACTGCGATTGCGCATTTCCTTGGTTGGGTGCTGGGCTGGATCGCCTATTTGATATTGGGCTGGCTGTTCGAATCTAAGCGTCCCGAACCATTAGGGATTTCACCCATTGCAGGCAGTTTCCGCTGGTTGGAGGCGCGCTTTTACGATCACCGTTTGTGGATGCTTATGATGGGTTATTTCGCCTTCATGCTGACGGTTTTGC
>JALZVZ010000103.1 GCA_023299945.1 Altererythrobacter sp.
CGACGCCGTTCAAATTAAACGCTTTTTGATCGATCAGATCAAGCAGACGGCCCGGTGTCGCCACCAGAACATCTGTGCCACGGTGCAGTTTGTTGCGGTCTTTATTGACCGAGGTTCCGCCCACAATGGACTGAACTTTTAAGCCTGCCAGTCCGCCATATTCCTTGGCATTGACCGCGATTTGTCCTGCAAGCTCGCGGGTCGGGGCCAGCACCAGCATACGGCACGATTTGAACGGCACCTGATTGTCGGCTTTGCGCAGATTATCGATGCTCGGCAGCATAAAGGCGGCGGTTTTACCGGTACCTGTTTGCGCAATACCCAGAAGGTCGCGCCCTTGCAAAACAGGCGGAATGGCTTCGGCTTGAATGGGGGTTGGTGTGGAATAGCCCTTTAGGTCCAATGCCTGAAGAACGGGCTGGGACAGGCCCAGCTTATCAAATGTAGTGGTCATGAATTCTCATATATATGCGCGGCAGATGGGCTCCTTAATGGAATCCATGCGCGGCGCGGGTTCGGATTAAACCGCCCGCGTGAAAGGGTAGCTGTAGGGGGTTTCAAATGAAGCGCATGGCTGGGGCGATAGATACATGATCTGCCGCAACTTCACGCTAGTCAGCGCGCTTCGATGCGAGGCGTTTGGCGGCTGAGAGGCGAAAAGTCAATTTATTTCGCACTTGCGGAATAATCTTACGCAAAGGACTTAAAAAGCGAGAAGACGAGTTTCGAACCCGCGCGCGATCTTCTAACGATTGGATCACTGAGCGCTCCATCAGCAAAATTTGCATCCGGTGGCACTGGCATTCAGCCACTCTGCCACGCCTCACCGACAATTTATCCATTTAAGCTGGGCTAACCAAGCCCCGCCTTCTCAAGCAATGCCATCGTGCTCGGATCAAACGCTTGCCCCCCTGCATCAATGTCATTCGCCATTTTTTTGCCCAGCTCCACGCCGAATTGATCAAACGGATTAATGCCCAGCAAGACCGCATTCGCAAAGGTGCGGTGCTCATGAAACGCAATCAACGCGCCCAATGTTGCCGCATCCAAATCATCGCACAGCATCGTCGCGCTAGGCCGGTCGCCCGGAAATTCGCGTGCGGGATCATCGCCGCTATCGCTCATATTGCCGCCCGCCATCAAAGCGGCGCCTTGGGCAAAGCAATTGGTCAGCAAAATATTGTGATGGGCCGGATCCAGCGCGTCGCCCGGTGCAATGCTGGCTATAAAATCAACGGGAACCTCATGCATTCCTTGGTGCAGCAATTGGAACACGGCATGTTGTGCGTCCGTGCCTACCCCGCCCCATGTGATCGCAGCCGATGGCCCGTCTAGTTCTTCGCCATCAACGCTCACACGTTTGCCATTGGATTCCATCTCCAATTGCTGGAGGTAATCCGGGAAGAGCGACAGTCGCTCGTCATACGCGAACACGGCGCGCGTTTGGCAGCCGCGAAGGCGCGAATAAAATTGGTCAGCAAAGGCTGCGCGCAAGGGCAAGTTTGCGCGGCCATCATTATCGCGGAAATGTTCATCAACGGCGCGCGCGCCTGCCAACATGGCGGTAAATTCGTCCCAGCCTGCTGCAATCGCGACAGGAAAGCCGATCGATGACCAAATCGAATAACGCCCGCCCACGCTTTCATTAAACGGCAAAACGCGCGTTTCATCTACGCCCCATTCGACTGCTTTTTCAGGGCTAGCCGTCAGCGCGACAACGCGGCCCACCGGATCATCCACCCCGCCCTCGCCCAGCCATTTGAGCGCCGATGCGGCATTGGTCATCGTCTCAATCGTAGTGAAGGTTTTGGACGCGACCGCCACCATCGTCGTTTGCGGATCGCAAGCGGCAAAGGCGGCCTCCAATGCCACGCCGTCAATATTGGAGACAACATGCACATCAACCAGCGCCAAATCACGGGTCAGCGCATCGACGGCAAGTGCTGGGCCAAGCGCCGATCCGCCAATCCCAATATGGATGAGATGCTTTATATCGCCCAATGCGCCGGCGTGGATCGCCTCAACCAACATGCCCATCCTCGCATGAAGTGCGGCGGCCTCTTCAACCGCTGGCTCTGCGCCAATACCGCGCTGGGCGGTGTGCTGCGCGGCGCGGCCCTCTGTCACATTGATCGCAGCACCCGATAGCAAAGCGGCGCGCTTTTCTTCGAAGCCTGCCGCATCTGCCAATTCTTCAAAGCCGCTCAACAAAGCTTCGTCCAAATGGGTTTTCGACCAATCGAACAAAATGCCGTTCGCGCCTTCTTCAGATGCCCACTCAATCCGGCCTGACATCGCGTCAAAGCGCGCCTGATCATCATCGAACAAAACCTCAAGCGATGATTGCGGCGTGCTGGTAAGTTTGGCCCAAATGGGCACCAAAGCTTTTTGCGATGAATTGGACATGTTCGAAAACCTCTTTCGTGACGGCTCACCTGCGCCTAGGGACAGCAGCAATGAATGAAAAGACAGTCAATACGAATGCACCCGTAAATGTGGGTGCCATTTCTGGTGAGGATGTGCTCGCCGTGGATGCGCGCGCGAAAGAACATGCGGATAAGCTAGGCGAAGAAAAGGAGAGCGTTGGCAGCTTCTTTTGGTTTCTGCTGAAATTGGCGCTGGCTGTGCTGATCTTTCGCAGCTTTATCTTTTCGCCCTTCTCCATTCCGTCTGAAAGCATGTTGCCGCGCCTGTGGAACGGCGATTATTTGCTCGCGTCCAAATGGTCTTACGGCATTTCAAAACATTCTCTGCCCTTCTCAGTGCCGATTATTCCGGGCCGCATTTTTGCCAGCGAGCCACAGCGCGGCGATGTGGTGATCTTCAAACATCCCGTCGATGGCACCGATTATATTAAACGCGCCATCGCCCTGCCCGGTGACACGGTCGCCATGCGCGGCGGGCAGCTGATCTTAAACGGCAAGCTCGTGCCCAAACAGCGGATTGCCGACTTTGTCATTCCTGCCTCGCCCAATACGGTCTGCTCTAATGGTTCTGTGCGCGAGCAAACAGAGGGCGGCGATTTCACCTGCCGTTATGCGCATTTCCGTGAGACTTTGCCTTCGGGCGTCAGCTATAATGTGCTCGATTTTGGCGCCTCAATGGCCGATAATTACGGGCCAAAGACTGTCCCAGAGGGCCGCGTTTTTGTGATGGGCGACAACCGTGACAATTCGCTCGACAGCCGGTTTCCCGCTGAGTTGGGTGCGGGCGTAGGCTTGGTCCCACAGGACAATCTGGTCGGCAAAGCCAGCGTCGTGATGTTCTCAACCGATGGCGGTTCGGAATGGGTAAAGCCATGGACTTGGTTTTCTTCAGCGCGCTGGAACAGGATGTTTAGCGGGATATGATGACGCTCAAACCTGAAACCCGCGTATGGCTAGAGGTCAATGGATTTGCCCCCGGTGATGACGCATTGTGGGTGCAGGCGCTGACCCATGGCAGCCGCGATGAAGCGCTGGATTACGAACGGCTCGAATTTCTGGGTGACCGCGTGCTGGGCCTTGTGATTGCCGAATGGCTTTACGCAGAACAGGCAGGGCCAGAGGGCAAATTGTCGCTGCGCCTCAATGCCTTGGTCAGCCGCAAAACCTGTGCAAAAATCGCTGCAGAACGCGGCCTTCCTCTGCATATTCGGCTGGGCAAGCAGGCGCGCGGTGATGGCGGCGCGGAAAGCACCAATATCCTTGGGGATGTGATGGAGGCATTGCTGGGCGCGGCCTTTATGCAGGACGGTTTTGAGGCGGCACAGGTTTTAATCCGCGACCTATGGGCGGCAGAATTTTCCGGCGATCTGGGCCGCTCAAAACATCCCAAATCCGCGCTGCAAGAATGGGCAGCGGGCAATAAGCGCAAAGCGCCCCATTATGATCTGGTGGACCGTTCTGGACCCGATCATGCAGCAGAATTTACAGTAAGAGTTTCAGTGAAAAACGTTGGCGAGGCACAGGCCTCTGCCTCTAACAAACAAGAGGCAGAGCGGCGCGCCGCCAAGACCTTCATGGAGAAATACGGATGAGTGAATGCACTGCCTCAGGGATGTCTTGCAATGACTGAACAAAAATGCGGGGTTGTCGCTGTCATCGGCGCGCCCAATGCGGGCAAATCGACGCTGGTTAATCAGCTGGTCGGGCAAAAAATAGCGATCACCTCGGCCAAAGCGCAAACGACCCGCGCCCGTATGCTCGGTATTGCGCTGCATGAAACGGATGCGGCCAAAACGCAGATGATTTTGGTCGACACCCCAGGCATTTTCAGCCCCCGCCGCAAGCTGGACCGCGCGATGGTATCGGCGGCTTGGGAAAGCACCGATCAGGCCGATGCGGTGATGTTGCTGGTCGACCCGATCAAGCAGCGCCGGCACGAATTGGAGCCTATGCTG